>JAAXUD010000406.1 GCA_013336205.1 Lentimicrobium sp.
AGACTATTGATGTCCTTTTAACCCGTTCAGAGCCACTCGGAATAAAAATTGAAACCGGCGACTGGCAAACCGTTGAGTTTGACAACAGCTGGTTTGGCGCCATCGTTCAGTATCCTGATGAATTGGGTGAGATATATGACTACAGCAGTTTTGTTGAAAAAGCGCATGAAAAAGGCGTACTGGTTTCTGTAGCTGCTGATCTCATGAGCCTTGCCTTACTCACGCCTCCGGGAGAATGGGGTGCTGATGTAGTTGTTGGAACAAACCAGCGTTTTGGCCTTCCGATGGGCTTTGGCGGACCGCACGCCGGCTTCTTTGCCACCCGCGAAGAATTTAAGCGCAATATGCCTGGCCGCATAATCGGTGTTTCAGTTGACGCACAGGGCAACCGTGCCCTTCGGATGGCACTGCAAACCAGGGAACAACACATAAAGCGCGAACGCGCAACTTCTAATATCTGCACAGCACAGGCATTGCTTGCAATTATGAGCGGAATGTACGGCGTTTATCATGGCCCGGAAGGCATCCGTCAGATAGCAGATCGCATTAATATTCTTACATCGGTGCTTGCAACGGAAGTTTTGAAATATGGTTATACCCAATTGAATACCAACTATTTCGATACTGTAAGAATTGAAATTCCCGAGACAGTCAGGATGGCTGAATTTCACAAGCTTGCCCTTGAAAACGAGGTCAATTTCCGCTACCTGAGTGAACGGATAATCGGCATCAGCATTGATGAAACCACGAATCTTGAAGATGTAAATACCCTTGCGAATATTTTTGCTTCCGCTGCCCGTAAAGAGTTTAAAGATTATGTCTGCATTCCTGAAGATTGCTGCAAAGTCAGGACCATCCCTGATGAATTCCGCCGTAAGTCTGCTTATCTGCAGGATTCAGTCTTCAACAGTTACCATTCTGAAACCGGCATGATGCGTTTCCTTAAAAAACTGGAAGGCAAAGATTTATCGTTAAACCGCTCCATGATTCCACTGGGGTCGTGCACCATGAAACTGAATGCTGCAGCCGAACTTTTTGCACTCAGCTGGCCTGAGTTCAACTCCATCCATCCGTTTGTGCCCGAAGAGCAGGTTGAAGGTTATCACCTGATGATAAAAAATCTTGAGAAAGCATTGTGTGAGATTACCGGTTTTGCCGGAATGTCGTTTCAACCCAATTCAGGTGCTTCAGGCGAATATGCCGGCTTGCTCGTTATCAGGGCTTTTCATCTGAGTCGGGGCGATGGCAATCGGAGCGTCTGCCTGATCCCTGCTTCAGCGCATGGCACAAATCCTGCCAGCGCTGCAATGGCCGGCATGTCGGTCGTTGTCGTTAAGACCGATCCTAACGGAAACATCGACATGGCCGATCTGAAAGAAAAAGCCGAAAAATACAAGGATACCCTGGCAGCCTGTATGGTTACTTATCCATCTACCCATGGTGTTTTTGAAGAAAGCATTCTTGAGCTGGTTAAAATTATTCATGAAAATGGCGGACAGGTTTATATGGACGGTGCCAACATGAATGCCCAGGTGGGATTAACCAGCCCTGGATTTATCGGAGCCGATGTATGTCACCTGAACCTTCACAAAACTTTTGCGATTCCCCACGGAGGTGGCGGTCCTGGTGTTGGCCCCATTGGCGTTGCCAGGCATTTGAAACCCTTCCTTCCCGGGCATAAATTGGTAAGCACCGGTGGTGAATCAGCTATTTCAGCTGTTGCTGCTGCTCCATATGGAAGCGCTTCTATTCTGACCATCTCTTACGGATACATCAAATTGCTGGGTGGCACCGGTGTGACCGAAGCAACCAAACTTGCAATCCTGAATGCCAATTATTTAAAAACCAAACTTGAAGGACATTACAAAATCCTTTACACTGGTGCAAATGGACGTGTGGCGCACGAAATGATTCTCGATTGCAATGAATTCACCAAAACAGCGGATCTTCAGGTGATCGACCTTGCCAAGCGACTGATGGATTATGGTTTCCACGCCCCTACTGTTGCTTTCCCTGTTCATGGAACCCTGATGGTTGAACCAACTGAAAGCGAACCGCTCGAAGAACTTGACCGCTTTGTGGATGCAATGCTGGCAATCAGGAAAGAGATAGATGAGATCGTTGAAGGCAAAGCCGACAAAGTGATAAATGTGATCAAGAAAGCGCCTCATACTTTGTGCATGGTTGCGAATGACAACTGGAATTTCCCCTATAGCCGCGAGAAAGCCGCTTTCCCGGTTGAATGCGATAAAACAGACAAATACTGGCCGGCTGTAACCCGCATCGATGATGCTTTTGGCGACCGTAACCTGGTTTGCACCTGCGCCCCGGTTTCGGCTTACGAGGATAAATAAAAATGATTACAGTACTTCTTAAATCAGTAAACGCCCGCAAAAGCGGGCGTTTTGTTGAAGCGCAATCAATTGCAGGCTTGCAGTGAAATACTATTTGTTGGAGCTAATCTCATTGTAATACCTGCCTGATTAATTATTTCCTCCCCTGAAAGAGTCTTTTTAAAAACCCATCTTTGTTTTTATCCTTATTATCCATGTTAGCTTTTGGTTTAAACAATCGATCTAAAAATCCATCTACCCCTTTTTCATGATAGGGATCACATACCAAAGTGGAATAAACATCCTCAGTAATGGCAAATCGGGTGAGGTATTGTTTCCTTAATGCAATATCCTTCTCTATTCCTTTCAATGTCATTGCAACAACAGGCAACGCGAGTGCTGACCCGGTTCCGTTGTTGCCGGAAAAGTGGATATCCGGTGTACGTGCGCCAACCCAGGTTCCCACTACCAGGTCGGGTGTGTAAGCGAGAAACCAGGCATCAGAGTTGTTTTGCGCTGTTCCTGTTTTACCAGCCAATTCTGCTTTTATACCGTATTGACTGCGGATTCTGGCGCCGGTACCCTGATCGATTGCACTTTGCAGGATGGCTGTAATCGTCTGGCTGGTTTCCTTAGTGAAAACTTTAACAGATTCAATGGACTGGCTCTGATACAGAATATTCCCACGGGCATCGGTAATTTTGTCAATCATCACCAGTTCGTTTAGTTTCCCATCATTGGCGAACGATGCATAGGCTTTCACGATCTCGGCGAGTGATAAATCGAGTGTACCCAGGGCAATGGAAGGTGCATCATCAGTGGTTGACGGAAAACCCAACTTCCGGCAGGTATTCATCAGTTTTTCCCTGCCAACCTTAAAGTATAAATCAATGGTTGGCAGATTCATTGAATGGGCAAGGGCATACCACAAAGCAACCGTACTATCGGGAGTTGAGGCATTATCAAAATTCCGGGGCTCCCATCCCTCGTATTCCGTATAACTTTTCCCTTCATTTTCGAGATAAGTGCAGGGTGTAAAACCACTTTCAAGCGCGGTTGCAAATAATATTGGCTTGAATGCTGAAGCAATCTGCCGATGCGACAGAACCATATCAAAAGGCAGTGTTCTGAAATCATTGCCCCCAATCCATGAAATTACAGCACCGTTCACAGGATTGGTAATAAGCACAGCAGCATTCAGCATTTTATAGTAATGCCATAAACTGTCAGGTTTACTGATGTTCTTTGTACGGATACCATCCCATTCAAAGACTTCAATTGCCCTTGGCAACAGATCATTGGCTGATGACTTTTGCCTGTTGTAATATTGCTTTTTTATCCCCTGCCCGGCAAGCTCCTTATCCAGAAGTTTCTGCATAACAGCCAGGTGGCTCCTGATTGCTCCTTCTGCCATCTCCTGAATTTGCATATTAAGTGTGGTATATACTTTCAGCCCGTCTTT
>JAAXUD010000407.1 GCA_013336205.1 Lentimicrobium sp.
CAGAATATTCTGGATGTTTTCAATGAAAACAATGTTCAGATTATGACACCGGCCTATGAAGGTGATCCGGAGATTCCCAAGGTTGTACCAAAAGAACAGTGGAATACACCATTGGCCAGCGAGAATACTTAATCCGGCTCTTGTAAAAACCGGTGAATTCATACAATTGTCAATCCCGGTTCCGGGTTCAGGTTTCCAAACCGGATCGTTAAGCAGTGGACATATTTGTAACAGTTGCGTTCTAAAGGATCCCGCGGGTCAGATAAAAAGAGAGGCTATCCTTTGCAGGTAGCCTCTCTTTTTTTTATATAGAAGTTTGAAAAATAATGGAAGATCGTTTACCTCCTTCCACCGCCGCTTCTGCCGCCGCCACCGCTTCTGCCGCCGCCGCTATATCCGCTGCTTCCGCTGCTGCTTCTTGAATTATATGATCCCGATGAACCTGATCTGGATGAAGATGAAGGGCTTCTTGATGCAGAGGTCCCTTTTGACTGGGTGGTTGAAGGGCGCGCTGATGCTGAAGTACCCTTTGACTGGCCGGTTGAAGGTGTTGTTGATGGGCGGGTTGCTGCTGAAGTACCCTTATTCTGACCTGTTGAAGGTGTCGTTGAAGGGCGGGTTGCTGCTGAAGTACCCTTATTCTGACCAGTTGAAGGTTTCGTTGACGGGCGAGCCGCTGCTGAAGTCCCTTTTGATTGCCCTGTTGAGGGGGTTGTTGAGGGGCGTGTGGAAACGTTATTTGATGACCTGTTGCCATTATAATTGCCACTCGTTCTATTCCTGTTCACCGTATTGGAGGTATTCCTGTAATTATTGTAGTTATTATAGTTATTTGTGTTGTGAATAACTACTGTGTTGTTATGATAGCCCCCATGATACCCGCCATGGTAATAATTGTAATGATTCGAACGGTATATTCCAACTGCCATTACAGTAAAAGCGGCATAATAGGGCGGATAATATCCGTAATGATAAGGCGGATAATAAGGAACATATACTGGTGAATATACATACTGCACAATTGGGGCTGATTCAACCACAACTACAGTGGTTGGTGCCGGAACAACTACGGTAGTTACCGTTTCAGCGCCTGTATACCCCGGATTGGCAGTTGCGGCAGGTTTGGGTTCAATTACATAATCTTCTCCATACAAATCCTTGTCACCGACAATCTGCATGGTGACTTTATCATTTTTATCTTTTGATACTAAAATAACAGCGACATCCTGTTTTTCTTTCTCATTGACATCCACCTGAAGTATAAAGGTGAAATCCTTGTCTTTTTGCTTTGTTTCAACCTTAATGAAATCCACTTTCTGATCCAGGTTCAGGTCAAGATTATTGATTTTTGTTTTTTCATCATTCAAAGTTTTCTCAAATTCCTCGATGGTCTGTGATTTTTGAAAAAGATCCAACACGGCATAAAGGTCAAGGTTATCTCCGGGCAGGCCAAGCAATGGTGGATCAGTCTCAGTTTGAGAGAATCCCTGGAAACCTGCCAGACCGATAGCGAATATCAGAAATAAGAAAAAGTATTTTTTCATGACACTAAATTATTTTGTTTTGAGGTTCAAATATACGAAAAATAGCGATGTTAAAAACGATGTATGGTCACGTAATCAACAAATTAAACAAATTAAATCAGGTTGATTATGAAGGGCTGGTGTCTTGTATTCCGACTTATTCGAAGTGGGATATTGGCACGACTACTATATTTTAGTTTCTGAGGCTCCCTTTGCATAAAAGAGAAGATGGCACATATGCGCCATCTTCTCTTTTGTGCGGTATGATTAATTTCTTAAAACTCAATTATAGTGCTGTACCAGGGCCAAAATGGCGCATTGAATAAACTGACCGGATTTTCAGTTTTATCCTGACAATTCTCTATCGGAGTGTAAACCAACCGGTAGACTTTATTATGTCGGGGAAACTTCAGGTTTTTTCCTTATAACTAAAAGGAACTTGCCGGAGGCGCCAGTTTAAAGGCTTTTGCTTTAGGATTGAGTTGTTTGACAAAGAACATGTTGATCATCTTGTTATCATCGGAAAGAAAAGTTGATGACATGCCATTGGTGATATCAAGAAAAAGAATGGCAGGATTCTCGGTGGCTTTGTACCTGGAATTCAGTTTCACTCCGATCTTTTTAACACTGCCGTCTTCCAGCAGTACGCCAAGTGTATTAACAATCTGATTGTCCTTTACTTCTACCTTGCCCATCAGGCAATCACATTTATTGCCATCGCGCACACTTATTACAACTTCATGTGTACCATCGGGAATAGCGGTGGCTCCCCTTTCTGTGAATAACTTGTAATAATCATCGTAACAGGATGACTGTGCATTTGCGCTGATGGTACTGCCGATCAGCAGGATTGAAAGAGCCAGTAGAAATTGTAAATTCTTTTTCATTTGAATCTGTTTTAAATTGTATTTTTTTCACAAAATGGGTTAATTAACCGTTGAACGGCTAAAACATTTAGCAAATATACGGAAAAGAGCTAATGAAAATAATCATTGAATCAAACTTCATTGTGTAGGATAGGATAGTTTTTTATATGGAGTCGTTTGTTTGTCAGTGAGCCGGATTAGTTTGGCCTATAATTTCCTTCCTGATATCGTCAAGGACTTCTTTTCTGCCATTTGAAAGGGATTTTCCGCATCCATATCAGCAACAAACCTTTGGAATCAGTATACTCTGGAAATGCAGATCCTGGCAGTTCTTTACAAGCTATTGAATTGATATTCTTCATTCTCCGGATTCTTTCTTTTCTGTTTGCTTAAGATGAACTTAATCCTGTTGCAAAAGTCAGCTTAGCTTTGTTAAGATATTTTCCATATGGAATAAGCCTGAATAGAGCATTCCCTGGAAAAGAAAACGGATGATACGGGTCAGGCCAAAAAATAAGTAAAGCCTTAACGGGTATTTCAAAACACCTGCTGCAATGCAAACCATTGATAAGGGAGAAAAGGGGAACAGCGATGCAATGACGATAAAAGCACCGCCCCATTTACGGGTTAAAAGGATATACCTTTTCAATTTTTGTTCCGTATAAGCTTTAATCACTGGTCTTTTTGAAAACCAGTATCCAAGCTTGCACGAAATGGCACCGCCAAAGTATGAGAGTACACCAAGTAAAGTTAAAATCAGAACCGGCGAATCGAATTTTGTAGCCCAGATCATAAAAATATCCGGAGGAATCATACCCAGGAAAGACTCAGAAATAAAAAAGGTTAACAGAACACCTCTATCCGAAAGGTTTTGGGTAATATAACTGAAGATGCTGTCGAAGTCGAGCAGGCGCTTACCAATTAAAACAAGTGGAATTACAATAATAAAATACAGGACAACTATTTTCAGGGAAGTCCACCACATATATCCATAGACCCCACGACGCTTATTATCAAGATGGTGGCTTGCTGCTTTATTCCATAAGTCTCTGAACCCTGATGATTTGATTATCATACGACTTCACTCAAAAAAGCATGATTTATACAAAGATAAGTCTCTTTAACGCAACCCTTAGCGACATTAATGGTTGAAAACTGAATAATTTTGCCGTAATCTATAATTTTTATTTGTGCTTCGGTCAGGCCACAGAGGTGCCAATAATTCTGGATTCGGAGCCTGTCCCACAAAGCGTGACAACGCGCACAAGAATGGTTTTTCGCTTTCTGACCATAAAAAGGTGAAATCGCCCGAGATTAGCTGGAGTGGAATTGGCATTTTAAGAACTTTACATTTACCTTTGTGAATGCCTTGATTGGTCGTTCAGAAAAAAAATAACCTGTTCGGA
>JAAXUD010000408.1 GCA_013336205.1 Lentimicrobium sp.
GCAGCACTTGACATATCGGCCATCTTTCCTGCATTTTCGCTGAGTGTTCTTAAACCGGTTCCAAGACTTTGAATCAGCTCAGGTCCGATTTTCGCTTTTTCAAGCATTCCATCGAGTTCCTGTGTTGGTGTTTTGCCTTTGGGTCCGCCTAATTCACCACCATGATACATTCCTCCCAATTCAGGGTACACCAGACTCCAGTCAGGCTCAACGTGTGGCGGTTCAAATGCAGAGAAGAAAAAGATAAGGGCTTCAGTACCCAAACCTATAATTAGCATTTCATTGGCACCGGTGTAGTGATTAATTTTAAAAAGTGCCCCAAGAATAACTACGGCAGCTCCCCATCCATAAAGCTTTGCCATAAAGTTTCTGAATCCTCTTCCCCTGACTAAATTATTCAATCCCATGATTATCTGGTGTTAATTTGTTGATTTTTTGTTTATTTTCGTTTTGAAACGTCATTAATTTATCCGGGATAACCGGAAAAGTAATTAGGTTTAGTTATAAATCTTTGAAGCGCGTGCCGGGTTATCGTCCTTTTGACGGCCCATATAATTCTGAACACAACGGAATCCAATGTAACATTTTGCAGTATCCTGAAATTCGTAGGCACGTGAATTAACCTGCAGGTAATAAGAGATATCTTTCCATGAACCACCGCGAACCACTTTACGTTTAAGTGCCGGAGGATCGCTGTCCTTTGCATTGTAGCTATAAGCCGGATTCATATCCCAGGTAAAGTTGTAAGATGATTCATCAAAAGCGTCATTGGTCCACTCAGCTACATTACCTGCCATATCATAAAGGCCGAAATCGTTTGCCGGATAATGGGCAACAATAACCGGTGTAAGACCACCATCATCAACATAGTTTCCACGAAGTGGTTTAAAGTTGGCAAGGAAACAGCCCTTTTCGTTGCGGGTATATGGTCCACCCCATGGATACGGACTAAAGGAGTTGCCTCCGCGTGCAGCCCATTCCCATTCAGCTTCGGTAGGAAGCCTGAATTCGTTTACTACAGCATTTCCTTTACTGTTGAGATAAGCACGAAGTAATTCGGTGCGCCAGATGGCAAATGCTTTGGCCTGTTTCCAGTTAACACCTACTACAGGATAATTATCGTATGCCGGATGCCAGAAATAACGTTCAGTCATCGGATCGTTGTAGGAATATGCATAATCGTGAATCCATGCCAGGGTATCAGGGTATACATTAATCACTTCTTTGCGAACATACAATGAACGGTCTTTTAATCCCTGTGGACGGTTGGCCAATCCGGCATTGATAGGATCTCCTGCGGAAAAATCTTTTCCTGCTGCGGCTTTAAAATCGACCCAGTAGTACTCATAAAATAGTTTACGGGTATCGATTTCCTTGCGGCGAAAATAACGTTCATGCTCGGGAAGATACATATCAGACAAAGCTTCGCGCTCTTCTTCCCCATTCCATTCAATCTCGGTTTTCCAGTTCAGGAAAGGTGGATCGTAGGTTTCGCCGGTTTTTTTATTTTCCTCCACCAGAAATTCTTCCGGCTTAACATCACCTAATTTTCTGCGGGCTATGGAGTCTCTTACCCAGAAAACAAACTGGCGGTATTCATTGTTGGTGATTTCTGTCTCATCCATAAAGAAAGCACTTACAGAAACTGTACGTGGATCATTTATATGCGCATAAGGCACATCCTGATCACCGACACCCATAGTAAAACTTCCCATCGGGATATAAGCCATACCAAAAGGATCGGGCTGATAGAACTTCTCACGCTTTGAAACACCTACAAGTTCACCATTCCCTGAATTTCCACAGCTACTCAGGATAAGGGCAGCGATAATGTAGTTGAAGAGTTTTTTCATGTTTGTAACTGATTTTAATGCAAATAACGGTTTGTCCATCTGTTTATTATCGACTTCCCCGATTTTTTGAACCGACAAAAATAATAATATAATCAATCTATTCAAATTTCATTTACAAGAAACGGGTATTCCGGAAGCTTCTCTTCGCTTTTTCAAGCTCGAGTTTGAAGCAATAGCGAACCATAACTTCATGACTTCCAGCACCTCCGATTTTTGACAACGGAATATCGTAGGCATAAGCAAAACTTATATCCTTTACGCTCATACCAACCATAACTGCAACAGTTTCCTGGAAACGATAGGTTAAACCACCCCAGAATTTGCGGTTATACTCAAGCATTGCATTCAAATCGACCTGAACCGTTGTTCCGTCGAACTTAGTAAATACACCAGGCGTCAGAACGAAAGCCGGATTTCTTATCCAGGATATCGCATAACCTGCTGTTGCGTAATAATGCCGGCGTAATTTAAATTCGGGTCCGCCATTACCCGTTCCAAGTGTTTTTGATCCTTCCAGTAATTGTGTAGCTGACAAGCCAAGGTAGAGCCCTTCAGGTTCCAGGTAAAAGGCACCAATCCCAAGGTCGGTAAACATAGATCCTTCATTTCCCCCGGTAAGCAAAGGGTCTCCGGCATCAACAGGTTTAAGCTTGGCAAAATCAAGCGATTTATTTAGAAATCCGACATTCAATCCAATTCCTAATTCTCCATTTCCAACCGGGCGATTATAAGAATAACCCAGACGCACATATACGTCTTTGAAATAGCCTATCTTATCCTGCATTACCGTGGCAGAAACACCACCTTTCAATAATCTTACTGGTGAATCACCCGAAATTATAAAAGTCTGAGGCGAAACTTTGGTTCCATCTGTATCTTCTATACCCATCCATTGTTCCCGGATAATACCGGTCACACAAATAGCATCGCGTAAACCTGCATAACCAGGGTTTACAGCCATGTGATTAAACATGTTCAGCGTAATCTGAGGTTCCTGCTGCCCAACTGCAAAAAACGGGGATATAAATCCCATAAGCAGCACAAGTGCATGGTAACGAATACGCCCTTTAGATAATCGCATAAAAGCCTGTGCCATTTTTTTAAACCCGATCAATGATAGAACAGCCTGGTTAAATTTTGACAAATACAATTCAAATTTTATATTTTTCAACTATTCAATATCTGCAATATTGTTAAAGCAGAAAATCTATTAACCCCAAAAGCCCTGTTTTATTTTGTTTGTGCTGCTTAATTTATCATTTAAAGTCACAAAGGTAATAATTTACATTATTTGAGCATTAGAAATGAGATAAAAATGATGACATGAATAAAACAATTAACTGTTATCAAGCTGAATTTCAGTTAAAGAAAAAGAAACAGGTTCCGGATAATCTTTTTGTACTGCCTGATTAACCTTGTAAATAACTGAATCAGTTGAATAATGTTATTACAAACAGGCAGTATTATGTCCATTTAGAATGTCGCATTGAATGAAATGAAAGTTCCATCACTTCCTCGGATTTCAACCCAACTGGTCAATTTAACTCATTTTGAGGTTAGTTTAACATGGTCAGTTGAGCAACTTGACGGACTCAAGCAAACAGGGCTTTGCAATATTTCTAAAGTTTTAAAATAAAACAATGAGACTGCTCCGAAAAGTAAATAAATAAAATTAGACACCAAGAAACCAAGACACCATCCCGATAGCTATCTGGATACACAAAATATTGTATATCAATATATTAAATTTGGTGAGTTTTAGTGTTCCAGCCTGCCGGCTGGCAGGTTAGTGTCCCGATAGCTATCGGGATGGTGTCAAAAATGGAGTTTTCGGATGGGACTCAATCTTCGGACTTAATCCTATAGTTTCCGTAAAAGCGCGTTGAATAACTCATGCGAACGGTGTATCTTTGCCGGCTTATAAAATTTGTCACTATTCA
>JAAXUD010000409.1 GCA_013336205.1 Lentimicrobium sp.
CCCGAAGTAAATGAGAAGACCGATCAAAGGCATGATCACCAGATACTTTTGGTTTCCAAATCCGTCAGCGATCCCGTTTATTGAGAAATGAACAGGTCCGTAATGTTTTCCGTAAATCAGGATATATATTGACTCAAGCAGCAATCCGGTCAATAAAACAACCTTTAGGATGGTTTTAAGTGTCAATCGTTCTCAGGCTTTAAATAAGTCGCCGGCAAACATCCCCATACCAAAAATGAGCATCAACAGGATGGCAAGGATATAAAAGGATATGAATACTATAGTAATGATCCCTACGGTCCTGAAATGCAGTGAAAGATTCTTAAATGCAGCACCCATTAATTGGTTGCTTGATTCAGCGATTGCCTTTTTCATCATACTTCCAAATCGGAAAAGGTAAATAACCGGTAGCAAATACAAGGCGCTGAAAATCAAATATAACAAACCAATAAATACAGGGGAAACATCCTGGCCGGCTTCCTCGTTAAGCGAGGGTAAAACAAAAGCCATAATAACCGCAGCAAAAAGAATGATTACAATGCCTATAATCCCCAGAATGCTAAAAAAATTAGTCCACTTTCTTGTTTCAGACAATGCTTTGATAGCTTCATCATTGAGTAATACAGGAGATACTGGCTCCGGGTGCTGAGCGTCAAAATTGTCCATTGATGTATATAATTATTGGTTTAAAAAATCAGGATCAGATAACTGAATACTAATTGGTTTGGATAAAAAAAAACAGCCCATAAGGCTGCTCTTGTTAATCTTCTGCTTCGGTTGATGGCTCATTTTCAGGAAATGCTTCCTCCGATTCTTTTTCATCATTGATATCCTCAAGATTATCATCGTCGTTAATACCCTTTGTGTCTATCTTCACAGGTACCTTCACAAGATAACTGGCTTCTTCAGTATCAACTGTTATTGCAAAAAAGAAATCGTCACCTTTGGTTTTAACTTTCATTACATGATTGGTATAACCCAGGGGATATTTCTTTCTGATTGCTTCAAGTACTTCAGGTGTAACGTTACTATAACTTACAACCAGACGTTTACGTTCCATATTTAATAAAGTCCAAATGGTTTAATAAAAAAGTTTACAATAATACGCAAGTAATTTAAAAATCCCATATATCCAATGTTAAAATTACTTAAAATCAACATCGGGAAGGGTTTTTTGTTTATTAAATCGCAAAAAAAGCAATTCTTAAATCCGTTTCAGCACAATAGCTGTCCGGTTCGTCACATAAAGGTTTAACTGGCATGTTTTGATTTCCTTATTAAAAACTGCCGGATAGGTAATCGATTCATCAACCCTGTTGTGCCCGCCAAATTTCGCGTTATCACTGCACAGAACAACCTTGTAATCGCCCAATTCCGGAACAGTTATGGTATACCCGGGTATGCTGTTGAACGGATGAAAATTAAATATAAAAATCAATCCTGCTCTGGAGAAAACGATGGTTTTATTCGATTCATCCATATTGAGCTGAGTCGCAAATTCATCATTCAGGACTTTGTTGCCTTTTATGGTTTGAATCATTGCCTTGTCAAAAGCAGCCAGGTATTTATATTTGAGTTCAGGATTGGCTGGCAGTGACCATTGCCTTCGCGCATATTGGTAACTCCAGTTGTTTCCTTCCCGCGGAAAGTCTATCCATTCCGGATGTCCGAATTCATTTCCCATAAAATTAAGATACGCATGTCCGCCCAGGGCAATGGTAAACAGGCGCAGAAGTTTATGCAAAGCGATTCCCCTGTCAACAACAACATTCGGATCATCAACATGCATATGCCAGTACATAGCTTCATCCATCAACCAGAATGCCAGTGTTTTGTCACCGACAAGCGCCTGATCATGCGATTCAGCATAGGCTACGGTTTTTACTCCGGGAAGCCTGTTATTCATTACATTCCAAAGCTCATGGATATTCCAGTCTTCGTCTTTGTATTCCTTCAGTAGTTTTATCCAGAAGTCAGGAATTCCCATGCCCAACCGATAATCGAACCCAATTCCACCCTCTTGTATAGGGGCGGCCAGTCCGGGCATACCGGTTACATCCTCTGCAATAGAAACAGCATTCCGGTTAATCAGGTGCGTAAGCTTATTAGCCAGTTGCAGGTAGGTAATGGCATCCCATTCCACACCATCAACAAAGTACTTATAGGGAGAGTCAATAACATCATTGCCATGATGAAAATACATCATTGAGCCCACGCCATCGAAGCGAAATCCGTCGAAATGGAATTCCTTCAGCCAGTATTTAACATTGGAAAGCAGAAACTGCTGAACCTCGATTTTGCCATAGTCAAAAAGCATGGAATCCCATTGAGGATGGAGTCCTCTGGCACCCGGATGGAAATACTGATGATCTGAGCCATCAAACATATTCAGTCCTTCATTCAGATTCTTAACGGTGTGTGAATGAACTATATCCATTATAACGGAAATCCCGAGCTCATGCGCTTTTTTGATCAGTTCTTTCAATTCTTCGGGGGTACCAAAGCGCGAAGAAGGCGCAAAGAAGTTCGCCACATGATAACCGAAAGAACCATAATAAGGATGTTCCTGAATCGCCATCATCTGAATGGCATTGTAGCCACATTCCTTTACCCATGGGAGAATAGTATCTGAAAACTCTTTGTAGGTTCCCAGCCCGGCTTTTTCCTGGGCCATCCCAACATGGCATTCGTAAATGAATAACTTTTCTGATGGATCGGGTGTGAAATTATCGCCTTTCCAGTCGAATTTATCAAACCAAAGCTGCCCTGAGAAATTTTTAGTATCATCATCCTGAACCACACGCTTTATATAAGCTGGTATTCTGGCCAGAAAGCCATTATCTCCATCAACCCAGACCTTGACTTTACTACCATGAGTAAAGCTTTTTCCATATTTCTTTTCATCAAGAAATATTTCCCAGACGCCGTTTCCGATGATATGCATAGGGTGCGAGTGGGGATTCCAGTCGTTAAAATCACCGGTAAAATAGAGGCCTTTGGCAGCCGGAGCCCATTCCCGGTAAAACCATCCTTTAAGTTTGCTGTCGTAATTGATGCCCAGGAATTTATAGGCATCCGCGAATTTGGTGAGTGTTCCGCTGTGATTCTCAATAATTTTCAGCTTTTCCTGAAATCGTGAAATCCGGGTTTCCACTTCATGTGTTACAGGTTCCAACCATGGATCCGCTTTAACAATTCCGGGAGTTTTTATTTTCATTTTGTGTATTTGTTAACCTTGTATAACAATTAAATTCTTTTTCAGGAAACCGATAAATGATTGTTAAAAATAAAGTGTTTTAATCAGACTGCCTAATTATAATTGCTATTGGAACAAATTGATTTTCCAAAGGCAATTAACAAAAAAAGGATGAATTGGTTTAGTAACGGGAATAATAGCAATTCGGGTCTATTATTCAATAATAAAACACAATTCACTACTTGTATTATTCTTTATTAAGCCGAAAGCCACAATACTTGCAAAATTTAGCGTCATTGTCGTGACCTTCGCTCATGCAATCAGGGCAAACCTGGGTAGTTGGTTTTTTAGTTTTTCTGTTGATGTTTGAAAGTTCCACAGTCATTATTCCTGTAGGGACTGCTATAATTGCATACCCCATGACCATCACCACACTGGCAAAAAACATACCTACACCGGTTTGAGGTGAAATGTCACCATAACCAACTGTTGTCAGCGTAACTACAGCCCAGTAAATGCTGGTGGGTATGTCGGTGAAGCCATGCTGAGGCCCTTCAATTACATACATAATTGAGCCAATAATTATCACCAGG
>JAAXUD010000410.1 GCA_013336205.1 Lentimicrobium sp.
TTCTCAATTCATTATATTTTAACTTTGCGTAAATTTGAACAAACCAAATTAATTATCTAGTAAATATTTAAGCTATGAAATCAGCCATATTAAAAAAAATGCTGTTGCTTTGTGTTATAGCGGTGCAATGCTGCTGGATAAACCCGGCTGAAGCACAACAGGTAACCAGGGTGCCTGAGTTCGACAGAACATCTCTGCCGATCAGAGAACCCGCGCGTCAGACCTATAAGGAGCTTGATGTTCGCAATGCCACAGCGCCGCCACGCTTTCATGTAACAGCTCCCCAGGGAGCACCCAATGTAATCGTTATATTGATTGATGATATGGGGTTCGGCGTATCCGAAGCTTTCGGCGGTCCTGTTACCACCCCAACCATGGATAAACTGGCTGAAAACGGTTTAAAGTATAACCGCTTTCATACCACCGCCTTGTGTTCACCTACCCGGGTGGCTTTGTTAACCGGCTATAACCATCACAGCAACAACATGGGTTGTATTGGCGAAGCTGCGACCACTTTCCCGGGCAATACTTCTGTCAGGCCTCAAACCATTACACCCTTGGCAGAAGTGCTGAGGCAGAATGGATACAATACCGCTGCTTTTGGAAAGTATCACGAAACCCCGCCCTGGGAAATTTCCATTTCAGGTCCCCAGGACCGTTGGCCGACACGCTCCGGATTTGAAAAATTCTATGGATTTATAGGCGGCGAAACAAATCAATGGGCTCCGCTGATTTATGACGGGGTTACGCTGGTTGAAACGCCGGAAGACCCCAACTATCACTTCACCACCGATATGACCAACCAGGCCATTTCGTGGGTTCGTTATCAGCAGGCTTTATCGCCCGATAAGCCTTTCTTTATGTATTATGCACCGGGCGCCACCCATGCACCGCATCATGTTCCAAAGGAATGGATTGAAAAGTACAAAGGGAAATTTGACCAGGGGTGGGATAAAATGCGTGAACTGACTTTAGAACGCCAGATAAAACTGGGTATTGTACCCCCAGGCACCAAACTCGCCCCAAAACCTGCCGATATCAAAGACTGGGATAAACTGTCAGCCGATGAAAAGAAACTGTTCACCCGCCAGATGGAAGTGTATGCCGGATTTGCCGAACAAACCGATTACGAAGCCGGAAGGCTTATTGCTGCCATCAGAGAATTGGGCGTATTGGATAACACGGTCATCGTCTTCATTGCAGGTGATAATGGAGCAAGTGCCGAAGGACAGATGAACGGGATGTATAGTGAAATGACTTATTTCAGCGGAGTGCCCGAAACCGTTCCCGATATGTTAAAACATTATGACGATTGGGGAAGTCCCAGCACCTATCCTCATTTCGCAGCAGGATGGGCTGTGGCCATGGATGCTCCATTCTCGTATACCAAGCAGGTAGCTTCCGATTTCGGAGGTACCAGAAACGGAATGGTCATTCAATGGCCGGCCGGCATCAAAGCCAAAGGAGAAATACGTTCACAATTTGGCCATGTGATTGATATTGCTCCAACTGTTTATGAAATTACAAAAATACCTGCACCCAAAACTGTAAATGGCATTGAACAGGATCCGATTGAAGGTACCAGCCTGGCCTATACGTTCAATAGTGCAGTTGCGCCTGAGCAACACAAAGTGCAGTACTTTGAAATGTTTGGTAACCGGGCTGTATACCAGGATGGCTGGTATGCCCGTACCATCCACAGGCCGGCATGGAAATTGAAACCGGCTACTTCGTTGCAGGATGATACATGGGAATTATACAATACCAAAGAAGATTTCAGTCTTTCTACTGATTTAGCCGCAAAAAACGCTGAAAAACTGAAAGAAATGCAGGGATTGTTTATGGCAGAAGCTGAGAGATTTCATGTGCTGCCTATTGATGACCGGCTGCTGGAAAGAACCAATGCTGAAATGATGGGCCGGCCAACGGTAATGGGTAACAGAAACACTGTAACTTATGGCGAAGGCATGAAAGGTATGGGCGTGGATGTTTTTATTGACCTGAGAAGTACCTCATACACTATTAATGCCGAGGTTGCTATAGATGCAAAAGGGAACGGTGTAATTGTATGCCAGGGCGGACGGTTTGGTGGTCTGTCTTTGTATATGAAAGACGGTAAACCTGCATTCAGCTACAACTACCTCGGAATGGAATCAACGCATATTATTGCTGACCAACCCCTGAAACCAGGAAATTACAAAATAATGTACGACTTTAAGTACGATGGCGGAGGAATGGGCAAAGGAGGTGTTGGAACCATTACCGTTAACGATAAAAAGGTTGCTGAAAAGAGAATCGAAAAAACACAGCCTGGTATCTTCTCGGTTGATGATCTGGCCGATATAGGTGTTGACGATGGAACCCATGTTGCAGATTACGGCGCTTCATCGAAGTTCACAGGTAAAATCAGCTATGTCACAGTAGAAAGGAAGAAGTAGTGTTCAGGATCAATTTACACTGAACTGTTTTTTGTACTGATTGGTTATTTTATATATTTTTCTGCACCCGCCTGTTTTAACAAGGCGGGTGCTTTTTTATTGAACCAGGGCATGGCCGGCCAAAACTGAATTTTATCCAGGCAGATTGTCAGGAATTTTTCCTGCCACCAATTATACGATTAGAATATGCCGTGAATGTCGGTATATATAATCTCAGAAACTTTTTCTATCAGTTTTAAAATTCCTTTCATTACATTTGGAACCATTTCTTAATAGTTTCTATAAAGAACTGCATTGAAGCAAAGTTACTATCCTATGATTCAGAACAATGCCAATGAATACACCCTTTTCTTCCGGTTTATTGAAACTTATGCACCACAAGGGTTTAAAGAAATCAAAGCGCAGGATCCTCTGATTCAGGAGCTTGAACTGATGCTGGAAAAGAATCAGCAGTTTTTCTTTGTCTGTGACTTAATACAGGTCAAAATCCTTTATACAAGTAAGCAAAGTACCAGGATGATTGGGATTGAGCCTGCCAATGTAACACCATACCACTTTTTTGAAGCTACCCACCCTAACGACATTCAAAGACACAGCCTGGGCAGGACTAAATTATTTAAACTGGCAAACGATTTTTTCATCAGTGAAAAAGGAAGTGCATTGTTGTCAACCAACTTACAATTAAGAAATTCACTGGGGAAATACGACAGTTTCCTTTTTCAGTGCTATCTGTTTTACAGCGAAATCCCTGTAAAAACCGTATATTTGATTCAGGTTCACACAGATATAAGCTGGTTTAATAATTTCAAACATGTTTACCATTATTACATTGGAAACAATATGTCCTTTTTCAGATACCCGGATGAGAAATTACTTAAGCTAGGGAATATCTTTTCAGAAAGGGAGTTTTCCATTATAAAAATGATCGCGGCCGGGCTCAGTAGTGAGCAAATAGCGCAACAGATTTTCCTTAGTATACATACTGTGAATACCCATCGCCGGAACATCCTGAAAAAGACCGGCAAACTGACTTTTTCTGAATTGATTTACGATCTTGTCGAAAAAGGGCTGCTTTAATTTATTCTTTTCAATCCGGTTAATAATATTTCTTTCTTCAGGACTTGCGTTGATTTCATCAAGGATAGTATTTGATTTTAACTGACATCCATGGAATTGTGAATCTCAAACTTATTTAGCCAATTTCTTCATTATTTAATTCCGGTTTTATAGAAAAATATCATTTGTAACTATTGGCCGGAAGGTGAAAAGGCAGTAATTTTATGTTTTGTTATAAACTACGGTTGCCCGGCTTAAAGTTTTAATAAATTAGTCACCTCCTGTCATGA
>JAAXUD010000411.1 GCA_013336205.1 Lentimicrobium sp.
GCCACTGCGGGGCAAGCTGAAAGTACCCCGCAAAAGTGTACGGGGCAGGCAGCAATCCCGATAGCTATCGGGATGATATTTAATATTTTACAAACCAATAATGTATTTTTCAAATAGTCTGATAAACAGTCGATTAAAAATAATATACGGAGAATTGTTATATTGACTACACAAGTTAATAAGCGACTATTGCAAGCAAATAATAAGGTACTGATCTTTACTAATAATCAAAAAAAAACTCCCGGAAGTATCCGGGAGTTTTTTAAGTTATCAGCAAAAGTGTCTATCTTTTTACAATTACCTTACTGGTATAATTAACACCTTCAGTCTCAATTCTGATCATATAAATACCATTGGAGAGGGATCCTAATTGCAGATCTTTAATTGTACCGTTTACAATCTGGACTTCCCGCTGCAAACGGGCTTTACCGAGCAGATCAAATAATGAGACAACGGCCTGCCCATTAATTCCGGATTTTAGCTGGATGTTTATATAATCTGAAGCAGGTGAAGGATAAATCCTCAGTCCATTTCGGAATACAGGCTCATCAACACCGAGTGCCACACATCTGAAATTCCAGGTATCACTCCAGTCACTTGTATCAATATTGCTTAAAGTCTTCACCCTCCAGTAATAGGTGGCAGCACTATCAAGTACATGATTAGGAACCTTAAATTGTTCCTGACCTGTACCTGTTGTAGCATTAATATTATAGGATGTCGCACCTGACATATTCTGGTTTGAACCAAGCTCTAGTTTATAGGATACTACCCCGCTAATTTTATTCCACTTAAGGAAAGGAACCAATTCAACATTAGTAGCGTTGTTAGCCGGTGAATTCAGTGTAACCTTATCAAGAACTGTAAAATTACGTGTGTCAGATATAAGGGTATCTCTGGAATGTATCGCTGCCATTTTCCAGAAATACTTTACACCAAAATAAAGAGTATCAGGCACCAGTTTGGTTAGATTTTTTGCAGCTGTATATAGTTCATAACTCAAAAAATCTGCATGGGTCGAAATGTATATATTATATTTTTCAAGACCATCTATTTTGTTCCATTCCAGTTCGATATCAGGAACAAGCCCTACAGAGTTATTATCCGGATCTTTAAGTTCAAAAATATCTTCAACAGTAAAACTTCTGACTACCGACCATTCAGAAGTGTCAGCCGAATGACGTGCCCTGACCCTCAGGTAATACTTCTCAGCGAAATACAATGAGGAGGCATTAGACTGGGCCAAAGTTCCGGCAACAGAAGTAATATGTGATTCAGGACTATCGAAAGTATTTACAGTATCAAGTTGAAAATCAAAATAAGAAACACCTGTAATTGCTTCCCAGATTATCTGAACATTGGGTGCAGAACCGGTAGCATTATCATTAGGGCGGCGAATCACTGGTTTTGCAATTGTTGTAAAGGATCTCGAATCAGACCATGCTGATGTCCCCTGATTATCAACAGCCCTTACTCTCCAGTAATACTGCATACCAAACATGAGGTTAGACATTCTGTAAGAGGTGAGCTCAGTAGAGAAAGCTACAGGATTTGTAAAGGCAGCATCACCAGAAAGCTGAACTTCATAATGCAAACCCAACTGACCGGTAACAGCATTCCAGTCCAGTTCTACATTTGGTGCAGAACCAGTAGCGTTATTACCCGGAGCTACCAATTCAGGTGTATAAATATCAGGCGCAGCAAACACGACCAGAAACGCCAGCGAAGCAAGAACCGAGAGGTATATTTTTTTCATAATCTGATTTATTAATTTCTGTTTAAACCAGGGCCGGAGAATACTCCGGCTCCTTTGATTAATTATTTTACAACAACAAACTTAGCTGTTTTAACTTCTGTTCCTACTGTAAGTTGCAAGAGATAGGTACCATAGTTCAAATCTTCCGCAGGAATGCTGATCTGGTGTTCGCCCTTACTCATACGTCCCATTTCTGATACTTTTGAAACATCTCCCTTCAGACTATAGATCCGAACACTTACATTGCTGGTTGCCGTAAGTTCAAATTTAACATTAATCTCAGTGCTTACCGGATTTGGGAATACAGACAGTGAATTCGTGATTTTAGCAGCAGGTGTTTCAGGTCCGTTTATTCCAACATAAAGTCTGTTCTCATAGATACCTTTTCCCTGGGTAGCAATATAAATAGCACCCAGATTGCTAACACCTGTGATATTGTCAATCCATGGACGTTTGGCTGTCTGCTGACGAATCATCATAACAGGCAAAGCACCCATTCCACTGTTTTCGGATGTCCAGTTGGTATTTGCACCTATTGACTCAGTCGTAAATATGCCAAGATCAGTACCAATAATTACCCTGCTGGAATTAGTCATTTCAATAAGGCTTGCATATACCGGCATTGCAGGTAAATTGCCCTGAGCCGATGTAAATACAGGAGTTTGTGCCAATGCATCAGTTGACCTGAAAACAAACTCATTGTTACCATAATTTCCAAGCGTTACAATAATGTGGTTGTCATTTTTCGGATCAACGGAAACCGAAGTAACATACCTGCCACCGAAATCCTTAACAACAGAATTGGAGATAATACAGCCGGAACTTGAAACATCTGCGCGTAAAGAATCATATGCCAATGCAATATTGGCGATACGAATCAGTTTACCATCAGAAGTTCCGACAAAAAGGTAGTTAGCATCAGATGAATATGCCATACATGAAGGTATACCTGCAATTGTTGCTATTTTAAACCATTTTGGTTCTTTTCCAAAATCAAGAACTTCTTTGGTCATATAAACTGCATTGGTAACACCCAGGAAAAAGCGGGAAGATATGATATCTTTAACTTTTACAGAATCACCCTGAGGTAAAGCTGAAATAAGGTTATGTTTAAATGGAAATTTTTGAGAACTGGAATAAGTTAATTTACTATTCACGACAATTTCCTCTCCAGCTGCATAGCTCTTGTTCTTTGCCAGGAAAATAACGCTATCACGGGAATTATCATTATCAAAACTCTCCCACATACGGAATGGCGTGATAAAAACACCTGCATTCGCATTGCTGATCGCTGCCGGAACAAAATCGTTGGCTTCAGATACGCCAAGGTCTTGTGAACGGGTCATATAACCTGCTGTACTTGAATAGAATACAGAAGTAGGATTAATCATAGACATTTCTACAGAACCACCAATGAAGGTTGTAAGTATTTTGTTCCCGGTTTCAGGTGTGTTTCCTTCTTTATCAAGAAAGATAACGCCCTCGCCCTGTGAGCCTCCAAGAGCACGTCCTTTATCGTCAAAAGCGACTGTGTAAAACATTGAAGTAAGATAATTCTTGTTTAAATCTTTGAAAGTAACAAAATTATCTTCGGTAGTCGCTAAACCACGATCAGAGGCAAAATAAAAAACTTTAGGATTAACAGGGTCAGAGGCCACCAGGTGAATATAGGTTCCAGCCTCACCAATGGTTTTCTGTTGCCATTGATAAAAACCTGTTTCCTGAATTTTCTTACCTTCCCATACATTTACGCCACCCAGGTAAACCAGATCGGGGTTGGTAGCACTGACAACTATACTGGCAGCGTAATCACCACGATGTATTGTATTGGCTGCATTTCCAAAAACATTAAAAAGAGTACTTGCGCCGGGACCTATCAGTCTCCAGGTCAATCCTTTGTCTTTCGAAACATAAACGCCTTTTAACTGGCCAAGTAAGTAGGCGCTTTCGCTGCCGTCAGCAATTAACACTGCATAAATTGTTGAAGCTTCAGTCGGAGCAAATGCGACCTCTATGCGGGAGATAC
>JAAXUD010000412.1 GCA_013336205.1 Lentimicrobium sp.
CTTTCAGCCATTTGTCGGGTTTGGTCAGGATAAAAAACACCATCATCAGCATCACCACGGCAATGGCTTTGCGGAAGGTAGCTTCATCGATCTGCACAGACAGCTGCGCGCCGATTATGGAGCCAATCACTGTGGGTAACGAAAGCCATAGGGCTTTCCGGGTATCCAGTAATTTCTTCTGCCGGAAGGTAGTGACCGAGGTCATGTTCTGCAGAATCACGGCGATGCGGTTGGTGCCGTTGGCAATATCGGCCGGGAGACCCATAAACATAAACAAGGAAAGCGAAATAATGGTACCCCCTCCTGCCAGGGTATTGATAAACCCTACAAAAACACCGGAAACAATCAGGGCAATAACTTCAAGGCTTGACATAGCTGATACTTGGATGGGCAAAGGTAGGAAAGCCGGAAGTAAAAAGTAAAAAGTAAAAAGTAAAAAAGTTTCAGGGTTACAGGGTTACAGAGTTACAGAGTTACAGGGTTACAGAGTTTCAGAGTTTCAGAATTACAGAATTACAGAATTACAGAATTACAGAATTACAGAATTAAAGAATTCAGGTGGCTGAGTGTTTTGCGACATAATCGAGTATATTGACAGAATTTTGATTCGCAAAATGTATCGAAGCCACAGAGTATCAGAGTTACTGAATTTCAGAGTTACAGAATTACAGGTTCCGGGATTCAGGTTTTATTCTTTTTCAAATTCATCACAGTATTTTTACCTTTGACCGCCTGTAACAAACTACAATTGAATCCGGAATCCTTCACTTATAGACTTAATCGCTGTGTAAAAACCGCTCTTCCCAAAGGCCTGAAAACGGCCTGGTGGCTGATTAAGATCACGGTTCCGGTATCATTCGGGGTGATGCTGCTCGATTTTTTCGGGCTGCTAAACCTGATTGCAGGCTACACAAGTCCCGTTTTTAATCAACTGGGATTACCCGGCGTATCAGCGGTTGTATTTATCACCAGCATCTTTACCAATATCTACTCGGTTGTGGCAATCCTTGCCATGCTCGATCTGCCCGTCCGGGAAGGAACCATACTGGCCACCATGTGCCTGGTTTCACATGGCTTTCTGATTGAATCGGCTGTGATGAAACGAACGGGTTCGTCTGTGGTAAGAATGCTGTTATTGCGATTAGGCGGAAGTTTTGTTGTTGCCTGGCTGCTGAATCTGGTGATGCCAGGTACCATGTCGGAAGAAACCATTACCATCGCGGCAACTCAGGTTGATTTTACGGCAGCTCTGCTTCATTGGTTTACGTCCATTTCCTCAACTGTGCTGAAGATTCTGGTTCTGGTGAATGTGTTGCTTGTTTTTCAGCAGATTATGGAAGAGTTCGGCTGGATTGATGCCATCAACAAACCTTTATCACCCCTGATGAAAGTATTTGGTTTGCCCGAAAGCACTACCCTATCGTGGGTTGTTGCCAACCTGATCGGCCTGGCTTATGGCTCCGCTATTATGATTGACCAGCGCGAAAAAGGTAAAATGAGCCGGGAGGATGCCGACCTTCTTAACCATCATGTGGCTGTTTCACATTCCCAACTTGAAGATCCGTTGCTGTTTATTACCCTCGGATATACCCTTCACTGGCTGATCTGGCCAAGGGTGGTGGTGGCTATGGTGGCCGTGTGGTTGAGGAAGGGGGAAAGGAAAGTAAAAAGTCTAAAGTCTAAAGTCTAAAGTAAAAACCTGCCTGACTGATTGCCGTCACCAATTTTTTCGGTTTCAGGTTTACCACCTGCCCCAAAGTAAGCGGTGATTTACGGGTTTAACACTGATTGTTTTTGTTGATCAGATTTACAATTACTTTTATCATTGTATCTTTTTCTTCCGGCTTACTCACAGCTATCATCAGCGTCAGTGCAACCAATGCATTATCTGCAACACGTTTCTTTCCATTTGATGAATACAGGATTCCGTTTCTTTCCAGAAAATACAAAAACAAGAATGCAGCAATTCTTTTATTCCCATCGGCAAATGAATGATTCTTGGTTACAAAGTAAAGCAGATGAGCAGCTTTTTCTTCAATACCGGGGTAAAGATCTTTCCCATCAAAAGTTTGATAAATGGCTGATACAGAACTTCTGAATGAGTCATCTTTTTCGCGACCTACCAAATAGCTGTTGCCTGCCAGCTATTTCACCTTCACAATCTGACGTATAGCATCTTCATAGGTTAACCGAAAAAGTTCCTTACCTGTGGATCCTGAAACTTTCAGCGTTTGATGGTCATATTGGTCAAGTATGTCAAATGCATAAGCATAATCCGCAATAATCTTTAACATCCCCCGGCTTTCATCATCCGACAATTGGTTGTTTTTCAATACATTGCCCAATATTCTAACAGATTCCTGCAACGCTTTCAACTGCTGGTTTTGTTTTTCGAGTCGCCGCTCATTTAAGGCAAATCCTTTCACAAGATAATCTTTCAGCACAGCATTCGCCCATTTCCGGAATTGAATGCCTCGTTTTGAATTTACACGATAACCAACTGAAATGATTACATCAAGATTGTAGAACCGAATCTTCCTTCTGACTTTTCTCTTACCTTCAAGTTGAACTACCGAGAATTCCCCGGTAGTTGAAGCCTCTTCCAATTCGTAGGATTCAAAGATATTTTTAATATGAAGTCCTATTGTATCAGAGTCTTTGTCAAATAATTCTGCCATTTGCTTTTGAGAAAGCCATACCGTATCAAGATCCAGTTTTACCTGAATCTCCGTTTCCCCGTTTTCGATCTGGAAGATTTCGATGTGTGATTCCATTATCCCAAAATATCTGACTAAAGATAATCAATTTCTGATTCCCAAAGAGAGTGGTCTACGGGGATAAGGCTAAGATTGAGCGAAAATCTCCCGCTCATTTCCTCGCCTTGCCTGCTCTTTTCCTTGTCACCAGGTCGAATTGTTTCCCAAACCCTTACACTCCGCCACCCAGCCTGCTGTGCCTGCTGCCATAGACAAAATACAGCACCAGCCCGATCAGAAGCCAGATCAGAAACCTCAACCAGTTGGTAATGCCCAACTGCGACATCAGGTAAAAATTGGTAATCAGCCCCAGTGCCGGAATCAGCGACAATTGTTGCTTAATGGCCAGAAAAGTGACAACTATCGCGACAATCAGGAATGAAAAGTGTGGGATTTTGTGTTGAAATACGTCCCAGAAGGATTCGCCGGGCAAACGGTGGAAGTCAATCAGCGAGAAAAGATCTTCAGGGTCGAGGTTGCGCATCAGCAGAAACACCCCCAGCCAGATAAGCGGGAGCCAGTAGCGGCTGTTCAGGTATGGAACCCTGAATTTCCCGGTGCCACGCCGGCCCAGATTCCCCACCGGTGTTTTCTTCCCGTCGAGGATCAGGATACCGCCTGAAACCAGGACAAATGCAAAGAGCGTTCCTATGCTGGTCAGGTCGGTGACTTCGGTCAGGTTCATAAAAAGCGTTGGAACAGCTACCAGAATTCCGGTAACAATGGTCGCAAATCCGGGTGTATGATAACGCGGGTGCAGTTTCGAAAAAACCGGTGGCAGCAATCCATCGCGGCTCATGCTCATCCAGATGCGGGGTTGTCCCATCTGGAAAACCAGCAATACACTGGCCATGGCGATCACCGCACTCAGCGCAATGATTCCGGAGAGTTTGGTCAGGTGCAGTTTGTCGAATACAAAAGCCAGAGGATCGCTTACGCCCAGCAGGTGGTAGCTGACCATCCCGGTGAGCACCAGGCTGATGGCGACATATAAAATGGTAGTGATAATCAGTGAATAGATCA
>JAAXUD010000052.1 GCA_013336205.1 Lentimicrobium sp.
TATCCGCCTTCGCCTCTTTGTGAATCCGGAGCATGTAAAGGGTTATTCTCCTGAAAAAGGTTATTGCGGACTGCAGGAAACCCTGGCAATGGCCCGCCGGATTAAAGAGGCAGGGATGAATTTCCTTCTTGATTTCCATTACAGTGACTACTGGGCCGATCCACAGAAACAATTCAAACCGGCGGCCTGGAAAGGTCAGGACTTTGAAACTTTACAGGCCACCCTGAAGGAATATACAAGAGCCACCCTGCTCAGCCTCAAAGAACAGGGCACCCTGCCACAAATGGTGCAGGTGGGGAATGAGATTAATCATGGAATAGTTTGGCCGGAGGGTCACATCAGCAATCCCGATAACCTGGCGGCGCTGCTCAGGGCGGGTATTGAGGCCTGTCGTGAGGTAGATCCCGGGATTACGGTAATGATGCACCTTGCACTCGGCGGACAGCAGGAAGAGGCTATATTCTGGTTCGACAATATGATTGCCCGGGGTGTAGATTTCGATGTAATCGGCTTGTCATACTATCCCCGCTGGCACGGCACCCTTGACGACCTGAACAATACTATGATTGTTCTGGCAAATCGTTACCGGAAGGATATCAATGTAGCTGAATACAGCGCCTTTAAAACGGAGATAAACGACATGGTTTTCAATCTTCCCAATGGGCGAGGTAATGGCAGCTGCATCTGGGAACCACTGAATACCTGGAGGCGACTCTTCGATAAACAAGGCAACGCTCTTGAAGAGATCAGGATTTACGATAAGGTTGCTGAAAAATATTTAGAAGTGAAAAATTAAAGTGCGTTTTTGGGGAATGGAGAAGTTGCGAAAGCTTCCGACAAATTTCCGTGGAGGAGGTAAGCGGAATACTGGTATTCTTAATTGGTGCGAACTTCCAGACTGGCTTGATGTTTCGCCGCTTTGTGAAGGTGGGGATTTTCAGATTTAAAGTTAATAAAAAGACAAAACTTAAATACAGCACTTCACTTTCATCGAAGAAAGAAATCCCCGCTTTTGCAAAACGGCTGTTAGTACATGCCTTTCTCCCTTAAGGTTTGAATCTCTCAAATGTTTCTCCATTGAACTTAAATGCTCCGTTTTCAGGTGTGCCAAGCCATAGGTCGCCTTGGTTGTCTTTATACATTGAGACTAAATTAACCTCTGTCGAACCGTCTTTAACTATATAATTTGTGATGTTTTTTCCGTCATATTTATATACTCCCTTATCCCAGGTTGTCAACCAGATATTTCCGTTCTTGTCTTCTACAATGTATGAATAGTAGACGTATTCATCTCCACCAAATATTTTTGTATTTCCAATTCCGTTTTCTTTTTGATATTGAAGTCTGTCGCTTTTTGTCGTTTTGTCAAAGTCAAAAACATACCGATGCCAGGTGTTACAGAACCAAAAACTACCTTCCCTGTCCTCAAAAATTGAACGAATACCAAAAGTGCCACCAGATGGAGCAATTGTCAAATCTTCTTCATACATCCACTTGATGGATTGTCCGTCAAAACGACAAGCACCAAAAACAGAAGTGCCAAACCACATAGCACCTTTTCGGTCTTTATAGATGCAATAAACTTCATAAGGACTAAAAAATGGATTGATCCCCTTTGCATAAATCTCATTGTGCAGGTAATGTTTTGGAAATTCTAACTGAAACAGGGTTTTTCCGTCAAAGCGATAAGGTCCGTTTTCTCCTCTTTTGCCCAAAATACTGAACCATAAATCATTGGGTTCCAATTTCCAGTCTTTACTTTTTACTGGTTGCAAAGTTGTAAATTGCTTTCCGTCAAATTTGTTGATACCACTCAGCGTTGAGAAAAATATATTCCCAAATTCATCTTCTTGAATTTGTCTAATACTGTCATTGCTTAGTCCGTCTTTGGTGGTAAAATTGACAATGGTTTTACCGTCATACCGATATACGCCTTCTCCATTGCTCCCAAACCAATAGTTGTTCTTTGTGTCTTGAAAAACATACCATAAATGTTTGCCAGGTTGATTAACAGAGTTGCCTGTGGTAATTGGTTTTATTAAAATTTCAGCATTCGTTGCATTGCTGTTAGTCTGTCCGTTGCAGGAAGTCAATATGGCAAATATGCTTAAAAAGCAAAGAAGGTTCATTTTCATTGTCGTCTGTTTAATATTTGTAGTGTCGTCATAGAGTTGCCACTATCGATTTGCAGCGTCAAGAAGTTGGCGATTTCAGAGACGAAAACTGTCAACCAGTATAAAATTAAACACGAAGCCAAAAGCTTTATTTAATCGAAGAGCCGCCAATTTATTGTAGGTGCTGTTTTGGGCTGTCTTTCTTTTCTGTCCTTCTTTAAGCATAGTATTTCTTAGCAATGTTTTCTAATCGTTTCACTTCTTTGTTGTCGCCAAGTTTGTACTCTTTTAAAAAGTCAAAATAATTTTTCGTGTAGGTCGATACTTTAGGTTTGGTCAAAACTTCTTCAAGTTTTTTGTTGTCAGTTTGTTGAAAGTCGTAACCGTAATTGTTTAGAAAAATAATTGTTGTCAGATGAAGAAGATGAAGTCTATCCCATCTCATTCTATCCTCGTTTGGCGAAACTCCATCTATGTAGTGATATATTGATTGAAGGTCATTTTGCAAATCTGGTATGTTGCTTTTGTAGTAAGCATATGATTTGGGCCCGTCTTTGTCCGAAATATAGTCTGGTAACAATTCAAAATTGTTTCTAAAAAAGTGGTCAACTGCATAATCACCGTCAGCATCTTTACCTACAATGAAAGTCAAGTCGCACATTACGTCTGGGAAAAATTTCAAAAACTTGATGAACTCTAAATCTTCTTTTGATGCAATAGTTGTATCCAGGTAAATCATTTCCCTTTTGATTTTTCCTACCCAAGCATAAAGGCAGAGAAGTTTAAAGACTGTTGAATGGAAATAGTAATGTTCTCTGCCGAAATCACCATTAATATTTATCCAATCACGGTGGTAATTACTTGATAAATTCCAAAAGCGATGATTAACGTCTTCGCACGCTGTCAGCAGATGCACTTTATATTTTGCGATTGCTTCTTTTATCTTTTTCTGTTGTTCAAATTTATGTTCCGTTTCCAGGTTGCGTTGAAGTAGTTTATTCTCGAAGTAATTTTTCAGCCAATTGGTAAGAAGAAATGTCAGAACTGAAACACAAATACTTATCAACGCAACTTGATAAGCGTTTAAAGTATAACTTTCAATTATCGTTTTTACTTGTTCGTCCATTGTCTGTTTTTTTGTTAGCTGTGTAGTTGTTTAAGTTTGCCCATAACTAAAAGATATCATCACAAGCTTACCCCTTTTTAATACAATGAAAACGAACTTTTACCCTTCACTATATGGTTAAATAATTGATCAGGATATGTTTTCAACTAGTTAAAGTAATTGAATCAATATTGAAGTATTCAATTTTGAACAAGTAAAATGTATAAAAGTTAATCCAACTTCAAAATATTAATAAACGGGATCGATAAAGGTGGTTTCAATTATGCCACCCAAAAGGGATTTCCTGTTAATATTGTAATCATCGATCTGATCTGGGGAACAGTACTCACTTCAATCATCAGTTTATCAGGTTATTACATTGTAAAGCTTGTTGGCTGAAACAGTAAAAGAGACACCATAAACAGAGTCTCTTTTACTTTCAGTCAAAAACTATTCTTAAAAAGCCCAAAGACAATCGGGCCCTTTTAGCAGCCTGATGTTAAAACCCCTTTAAACATGGAATTCAGACTTATCTATTCCTTTTTTGATTCCCTTTTTATCAGTTGGTCTTAAGCAGTGGTGTTTAATATTCCGTTACTCAAATCACTTGCAATTCGGGAGTGTGAAACAATAGGTTCATCAAAACCTTGGTCACTTTAGTATAAGTCTCTGATAGCCAATAGAATTACCACTTTTTATCCTGACAAAGTACAATCCGGCAGGTTGCGCCGAAAGATCATATTCATCAGAACCTCCCACAACAATCTCCTGTTCCAGTACTTTAGCCCCATGAATATTGAAAACCGAAATCAGTCCACTGGTAACAGGATTTACAAGATCCAGCTTAAAGTAACCCTCAGTGGGATTGGGGAATAAACTGAAACCAGCCGTGTTGCTTAAGGGTTTTTCATTTACCGATGAAGGTTTTGTAAAACCGGATATCCGGATAACTTTATTTCCACCTCCGAAAGTAGAAAAGAGGAAATCGCCTGTCAGCGGATCTATCAGTGCACCTTCTGCCCCGGTAAGTCCGGTAACCATTTCTCTTGAGCTGGATGGAACAGGCAGGCCGTAATCCCCTACCTCAAAAACAACGACGGTTCCATTGCCATAAGAGGAGATGGCCATCGAAAGGTTGGGGAAGGCTGCTGAACCTGCCGGAATATAAGCAATCCCCTCCGGCCCCGAAGCCACGTCAGAGATATCAACCTCAGCAATCTGGTTTGATAAAAGATATTGCCCGCTGATATCAATGGTATAAGGGACATTATACATAATCGAAGCACTATAGGATGAAAAAACCAGACCGCCTGCTCCGGGGTATCCTGCAGGAACAAAAGCCAGTGCACCCACCGAAGAAGCCACCCCGTAAGCTGTTAAAGGAGTGCCGATATAGGAATTGTTGGGCAATACCTGTCCAAGTTCATTCATGCTGTACCTGGTGAAGAGGAGCGTTCCATTCTGGGCGAAAAAAATACCTCCGTCATTGTTGGGTGCTTCGGTGTACAGGACAGCACTTCCACCAAAACCGGTGATGTGTTTTGATTCCGGATCCCTGGTCAGGGCAACTGTGTAAAGGCCTCCGCCGCTGGTGTTTGCACTTCCTCCTATATACAGCGTGTTCGGTTGTTCCGGTCTGATGGTTAGCCCACCGTACTGGGAGGGTAGTAGATCTATACTACCCAGATCGGTTAAAGTGTATCCGGCTGTTACAAATTCAGGAGTCAGGTTTTGCGTATGTCCCTGAAAATATGCCAGGAAGAACAATGCCAGCAGGCCTTTTTTCATCATGAAGGATGAAAATTTTGCAAAGGGATGAGTAGCTGTTTTCATTTCGAGTGTTTTTGATAGTCTAAGTTACGCATGAATTTAGTAAATCTGACATTTTTAACTGAAACTTTAACAAAATATTAACATCAAAGCGATGTTCAAGTGTTTAGTGTACAAGGATATAAGGCAGCATGAGTATGGTTCAGCCTTTTCAGCCGACAAACAGCCTCGTGTTGCTGAGCAATACCCTCAATGGCGGAAGTAGGACGAGCGCAAGCCGGGAACTCCTTTCTGAAAATCAGGAAATGAGCAAAGGTGGCCCTGCCCCGATCTTTGTCAGGACAAAACCACCTTTAGTGCTCTGCTACTAAACCATTACTTTTTAAGCTTCGACCTGGTTCGACAATGGTTCGGCAAAGAGCTCACCAACCAAAGCTCACCAACCATCGCTCAGCTCACCGCTTTAGACTTTAGACTTTTTACTTTAGACTTTTTACTTTAAGCTTTGAGCTTTTACTTTTTACTTTAGACTTTTTACTTTAAGCTTGAACCTACTTCCACTCCGGCAACCTCCCCGGTGTATAAGGCACGCCAGCCTTCTCCATCTCAGCTTCAATGGCAGGTAATTCAACCTCACTGATTTGCTTTAGCTGTGTATAAAGAGGCGGGAATTCGTCGCGGATAATCTCAAAGCTGCGGCGGTGCGTGCTGGTTGGGGCCGAAGTGCTGCCATAGAATGCGTAGATAATATTACCAAGCCTTTCATTGATTGAAACCTGGGCCGGAGGATTTTCCTCGCGGCTGGCCTTTGGTTCCTTGCCATTGAATGCCAGCAGAATATCATCTACTTTCAACGAAAGCGCGTAAATTTTACCGGTAAGTTCAGGCGAAGCAGCCGGTGTCTGGTGAACCGCCTGCAACATTGTTGTCAGTTTCTCTGAAAGCTCGCCGGCGAAATTATCAGTGCCCTGAACCTGACGGATCAATTGGGCAACCTGCTGCTGGAATGCAACCAGCGCCGCGCGATCCGGAGCCGGAAGTGTAGTGTTGTTCAATACCACTGCATTAAACGGTGCTGGTCCGGCAAGGTTTTTTGTTTCACCACCGGCAACAATTTCCATGGCTACATTGTACTTTCCTGGCATAGCAAAGAGACCTGAATTGCCTTCTTTGAACGGATCAAACTTCTCACTACGGTTACTAACAGGAGAAGTAGCGGCATAGCGCAGATCCCAGTTGGTTCGGTTCAGCCCGGCTGAAGGTTTACTGTATAACCTACGGACAACACTGCCGGCCTCATCGGTGATGGTGAAAACCAGGTAGGGTGGAATCTCATTTTCTTCGGCACGTAATTCTGCCTCGGTGGGTTGTGGAATACGTTCACTCTTTTTAAACAATTCCTTTTCTTTCTCCTTACGTTGTTCGCGAAGGGTTTTAGGAACTTCTTTCAGCCACCATGAAAAAGTAGCGCCAAACTCAGGGTTTTTGGCCGCATAATAGGAAGAACCCTGTCCGTATTTTCCACCGGTCTCAATAAACATAAGGGCGTCTTTGATATCGAAGATGTGCGCGGGGCTATCCATCACTGTTTTGTTGATGGTACGCAGGGGCGAATAATTCTCCAGGATATAGAAACCACGGCCAAAAGTAGCAAGTACCAGGTCATTTTCACGCTGCTGAATAACGATGTCTCTGATGGAAATGGTTGGTAATCCGTTTTTTAATTGTGTCCACTGACCACCGCCATCGAGGCTGAAAAACAGGCCAAATTCAGTGCCCACAAATAAAAGATCAGGATTAACATGATCCTGAACAATGCTGTGAACGGAGCCGTTTTCAGGAAGATTGGAGGCAATGGAAACCCAGCTCTTGCCTTTGTCGGTGCTCTTGAGCAGGTAAGGCTTAAAATCGTCGCGCTTGGTATTGTCAAAGGCAGCAAAGACCACCTGCTCATCAAATCCGGAAGCCAGCACATCCGCTACGAAGGTAAACTCCGGTACACCGGGAAAACTACCGGCCTTGCGCCATGTTTTTGCATCCTCGCTTATTTGAATCAGGCCATCATCGGTACCGGCATAAAGCAAATTCTCTTTTACCGGTGATTCGTCAAGTGACACAATAAGACCCCACAAAGAGGTGGAAACATCCTTCACTACGGCGTCAATACTCCAGTATTTGCCCATTACCGGCCAGGTGTTGCGGTCGGTTCCGGTACTCAGATCCTCAGAAATCACCTGCCAGGTGTTGCCCCGGTCGTCGCTGCGGAATACTTTGTTGGCTGCGGTATAAAGCCTGGTGGGCGCATGTTTGCTGATAAACAACGGCGTATCCCAGTACCACTTGAAGGTTTCTTCGCCTTTGCGTGGCTCAGGCCTGATGTCGATGGCTTCACCGCTCTTGCGGTCGTAACGTACCATATTCCCATACTGGGCTTCGGCATATACAATATTCGGATCGGTTGGGTCAACGGCTGTCCAGAACCCATCGCCGCCATTGGTTACAAACCATTCATCATTTACCACACCATATTCGCTGGTATTACGCGAAGGGCCGCCCATACTGTTGTTGTCCTGGGTACCACCATATACATAATAAAACGGGAGGCTGTTGTCAACATTTACCCTGTAAAACTGGGTAACAGGCAGGTTGTTCTTGAAGAGGAAATTTTGACCGCCATCCCACGATTCATAAATACCTCCATCGCTACCAATTAAAAAGTGTGCAGTGTTAGCCGGATCAATCCACATTGCATGGTCATCAACATGGCGGAATTTATTGCCTACATTTTGCCAGGTTTTGCCCCCATCTTTGGTAAACTGTGAAAATGTCTCCACCGAGTAAACCTTGTCCACATCCTTAGGATCACAGTAAATTTCATTGTAATACTGACCCTGAGCCGTATGTCCGCTCATTTTATTCCAGGAAGCGCCACGATCGGTCGTGCGGAAAAACCCACCGGACTCGCCGGCAGCTTCTACAATTGCATATACGTAATCAGGATTTACGGGTGAGATGGCAATACCTATGCCCCCCACATCGCCCGAAGGAAGTCCGGAAGAGAGTTTTTCCCAGTTGGCCCCGGCATCGGTCGATTTCCAGATACCTGATTCGGGCCCGCCGCCAATCTTGGTGAAAGCATGCCTGCGGCGTTGTTCGGAAGTGGCATATAAAACATCCGGATTCCGGGGATCAAGGATCACATTGTTCACCCCTGTGTTTTCACTTACATTCAGTACCTTATTCCAGTTCTTGCCCCCATCGGTCGTTTTATAAAGACCACGTTCTTCGCCCGGGCCCCAGGCCGATCCTTCGGCTGCAACGTAAACCACGTTGGTGTTGCGTGGGTCAATGGCAATCATGCCTATCTGGCGGGAGTTTTTAAGGCCCATATTTTTCCAGCTCTTGCCGCCATCCATTGATTTGTAAACTCCATCGCCATAGCCAAGAGCCCTTTGATGGTTGTTTTCGCCAGTTCCTGTCCAGATTACATTCGGGTTTTCAGGATCCAAAGCCAGACAGCCAATTGAATAGGCGCCATAATTATCAAAAACCGGCTCCCAGGTTGTACCGGCATTCACTGTTTTCCAGATATGACCAGAGGCAACCGCCACATAATATTCTGCATTATTTTTCGGATTAACGGCGAAATCACCAATTCTGCCCGAAGCAAAAGCCGGCCCGATTGACCGGAATTTTAGTCCACCGAAGTCGCCGGATTTAATCGTATCCTTGATTGCGGACTGTTGTTTTTTTTGTGCCTGCAGCATTGCAGGCCATAACACAATCAAACTCAGAAAAAATACTGCAATAAATCTGCGGAAGGGCATGATTATTGCGTTAATTTCGCGGTCTGAAAACGCGGAAAATTTGGCCCTTGTTTCAGGGCTTAATTTAGATTTGGTCATAATTCATCAGATTTTGGGATTAATGTTATATAAAAAATCCCTTTGGTGCTCACCGCCAAAATTAAAACAAAAACTGAATTAGCCAAACCTGATTTGCATAAGAATTAAATAATTGAAAAACCATCCACCAATTATATCAAACATGAAAAGGATTACCGTAATTATTGCCTTGCTGATGTTTTCGTTTACTTCGATCATAGCGCAGAATGCAGGCAGAACCGGATTTGCAGCTTCTGATAAAGTGAACCAGGCTTACAACATAGTGAACGAAACCCCCGGCGATCGTGGGATTGAATGTGATACTTTGCGTTATCCCTTGCCAGGAACAATTATTTATTACTATCTGATGCCCCCGGGTGTTGGTTACATTACCGGCAATAACAGCTATCTCGACAAAACAAAAGCCGAATATTTTTCAAGTTTTGAAATCGGTACTACCATAAACGGGCTTATTGCAGACTTTGCAATTGCCAGAAACACCAACAGCCCACAAATAACTTTTGGTATCTGGAATAATGCCGGAACCAACGGGAAACCAGGCGCACTGGTCGCCTCGGTCACCAAATCGCTGGCTTCGCTGGTTTCTGACTATAGCAGCGGAAATTATTCGACAATTACTTTTGATCAACCTTATACAGTAACTGGTCCTTTTTATGCCGGGGTGGTTCTCCCTACAGTTTTGGGCGATACACTGGCTTTGTGGTGCCGCCAGCATGTTGCCGGTTATAACGGAACCGCCTGGGAACAATGGTCTAATAACAGCTGGTATGCATTCAATGATCCGGAGTCTTATGGAACGGGAATGCAAACTACCATGACCATTCACCCTATTACCTGCAAAACAGTTGGTATCAATGACCAGACCGACCCTGAAGCCTCCATTCATCCAAATCCGGCAAACGGTATTGTGAATATTACAACCTGGAAGAGCGCAGGAAAAATTAACCTTGATATATTTACACTTTCCGGACAAACTGTATTTTCCAGGTCTTATCCGGGAGCAATCACCAATTTCAACATCGACCTCGGCACACTGCCCAAAGGTATCTATATGGTACACCTGAGCGATGGCAAACGTCAGCATAGCCAGAAACTTATTATGGAATAGGGGCCCCGGAGTTACAGAATTACAGGGTTACAGGGTTAAAGGGTTTCAGAGTTACAGAATTACAGGGTTTCAGAGTTACAGAATTTCAGAATTACATAATTACAGGGTTACAGGGTTGCAGAATTACATAATTACAGGGTTGGGGTGGCTGAGTGTTTTGCGAAATAATCGTGTTTGATGACGTAATTTAGTTTCGCAAAATGTATCGAAGCCACAGGGTTACAGAGTTACAGAGTTACAGAATTTCAGAATTACAGGGTTTCAGAATTCAGTTTCAGAGATCCCGTATAATCAGACCAGAAGCCCGCATCAGAAAATAAGATACGGTCAAACTGCTGTAGATCGG
>JAAXUD010000413.1 GCA_013336205.1 Lentimicrobium sp.
TCAACATAAACAGCAGTTTTATTATTTCCCACCAATCAGGATCGGCACATTAAAACCTTATATTAAACTGTTTATCTGTGTGTTATAAATATAATAATTAATATTTAAGCGAAAAATTAAAAGTAGCACTCCGCGCCCTTTGAAGTGCAGAACTGTTTTAAAATGAAAAAATCATTTTTACAGCCATGGCACCGGCAATGCAGCCTGTTACCTTAAAAATTCCCATCTTTGCAACAGCAAACCACAACATGAATTATCCAGGATTAAATACAATTTTTATTAACAGGCTTCTACCGGCTGTTCTTATTGCACTGGCATCCTGTGCAAACCCGATGTCACCAACAGGAGGACCAAAGGACACAACACCGCCAACAATAATAGAGGCCGAACCTGCCAACCAGAGTGTAAATTTTAATTCCGACAGGGTCACAATCACTTTCAACGAATTCGTTACACTTAAAGAGGTTGCCTCACAACTCGTAGTTTCGCCGCCTATGGCCGAGCAACCAGAGTTTACGAGCAGGGGGAAAAGTCTGATCATGAAATTTAAAGAACCACTGCGTTCAAATACAACCTATAATTTCTTTTTTGGGAATTCAATTGTTGACATTACCGAATCAAACTCTTTGGCAGGTTTTCAGTATACTTTCTCTACAGGTCCGATACTCGATTCACTCACATTGGGAGGAAAACTGCTGAGTTCCTTCACCAATCAACCTGTAAAAGGCGCTTTTGTAATGCTTTACGATACCATTTACGATTCTATTCCTTACAAAACCAGACCTTACTACCTGGCCAGAACCGGAGAAACGGGTGAATTCAACCTGAATAATTTACGCGATGGCAAATACCTGATGTTTGCACTGACCGATATCAATGCGGATTATATTTACAACCTGCCCACTGAAGAAATTGCTTTTGCAGATTCGCTTGTTCGCCCGCTTGCCCCGGAAATAAAAGCAAAAGAACCTGATTCTTTGTCAAATGACACCATTAAGCCTGCTTTCAAGGGAAACCCCTGGTATAACCTTCGTCAATTCAAAGAATCTGACTCAATTCAGAAATTAATTAAAGTTTCATTGGCCAGGGAAAATGTACTTTCAATCGTTTTCAAATATCCGGTGAAGAATCTGAGGCTGTCAGCACTGGAACCTTTGCTCACCGGCGAATGGAATATCACAGGATACAACAGATCACGCGATACACTTACAGTCTGGCTTCCATCTCCGGGTGCCGACAGTCTTAATTTCATTGTAGCAGATTCGGGTTACACCAACGATACCATTGAAATGGCGCTCAAACCGCGTGATAAAACCCCTGGAAGAAACAAGCCTGAAGATCAGGTTCAGGTTGTTCCTCCTTTATCATTCAAGCACAATATCATTTCTTCGCGTATCAAACCAGACAAAACGGTTATTCTGAGTTTTGCAGAACCAATCATCAAATATGATTTCAATAAAATTATACTGAAACATGATTCAATACCATTGGTTCCCGAATTTTCTTTTGAAGATTCAATCAAAACCAGGCTGAAAATCAGTTATCCCTGGAAGGAGGGATTGACTTACCTTATAAGAATTAATGACAGTACTTTTACCAGCGCCTTTAATCATTTTAACGACAGTACAGATATTAAATTTTCCACCCTTACAGAAACTGAAACATGTAATCTTAAGTTTATTGTTTCTATTCCTGATACTGTTTCTGATTATATAATTCAGCTATTAGGTGATAAAGAGAAAATACTGGATCAGCGGATTGTCAGCAACGACACTACCCTTGAATTCCGATACCTGACTACCGGAAAATATAAAATAAAAGTGATTTACGATAAAAACCGGAATGGACAATGGGATACAGGCAACTACTTAAAGCAGAGGCAACCCGAGTATGTCATTTATCATCCCAAGGAATTAGAGATGCGCGCTAACTGGACCGTTGAAGAGGAATGGGCAATACCGGTGCCCGGAAATAAGTAAAATTATTTAATTCTTTTCCGGATATTGATAAAAATAATCCGGAATAATGGTCAACAACCATCAATCCGGATTATCAATTCGGTATGCGTTACTTATGTAAACAAGCAGATAATTATCCGTTACATTTATCTATGCACTGAACAATCTCAGTTAATGATGATGCTTTAACTGCATAATGGATTTGTTTGCCTTCCCGTTTGGAAATGAGAACACCTTTACTCTTCAGAATATTCAGGTGATGAGAAGCAGCGGCCTGTTCTATTTTCAGATATTCATAAATTTCCGTTACACTGAGTTTTTTCTTCTCATTCAGCAGATCAATAATCGCGATCCGCATTGGATGGGCAATGGCACGCAATTTACTTGCGGCAGCCTCTAGTTTAACAATGTCTAACACGATTTCTTTAGCCATGGTGTAAAAAGTTTAATAATTTGACGCAAAGTTACATAATAAATTCTTTCTTTTTATAATATGTAAAGAATCTAAGTTTTTTTATTCAAATAATGTAGTGAAGCTGAATGTAGTACCATCAAAAATACCTTTATCGCTCAGTTTTAGCGCCGGTATAACAAGTAAGGCCATGAAGGAAAGTGTCATAAAAGGTGCTTCCAATGCCGAGCCTATACCCATAACCCGTTGATTAATAATGCTGTAACGTTCAGCTACACTATAGCCATCGTCATCGGACATCAGGCCGGCAACCGGAAGAGGTAAAACCAGGCTTTCATCGCCATCGACAAATGAGATTCCTCCCTTCACGTCAACCAGGAGGTTTACAGCCCTGGATATTGACTCATCGTCAACACCAACCGCAATTATATTGTGACTATCGTGGGCAACAGTTGATGCAATGGCTCCCCGTGTAAATCCAAACCCGCTGACAAAATCAATCGCCGGATCGGCCGGAGTATAGCGGTTCATCACCATCATTTTCAGAATATCGCGACTTGTATCGCTTACGATCAGGTTGTTCTCTGTTTTTGCTTTGAATAACTTCTTGACAGTAATCAACTGGCCTTCCAATGCCTGTTGAACTTTGATCCCTTCTGATTTGGCGAAAACTTCGAGATCAGCTCCCTGAATCTTTCTGGCATTAAAAGCATTGATTGCCTGTTCAGGCACATGATTAATCAATGTTTTTCCATTTTCAGCTACTTTCACACCATTTATATAGGTTGCCAACACATTGAAATTTTCAGGATTATCTACCAGAATAAAATCTGCATTGTCACCAGGCTGAAGTAAGCCTGAATCCAGGTTATAATGGCGGACCGGATTTAAAGTGCATGCTCTTAAAATATCCATGAAAAGATATCCAGCTTTCATTGCGCGCTTGATAAGGAGATTGATATGGCCACGAACAAGGTCGTCGGGATGTTTATCATCTGAACAAAACATAATCATTTCAGGGTAATCAACAATCAAAGGGATTAGTTCATCAAAATTCCTGGCGGCACTTCCTTCCCTGATAAGAATTTTCATTCCGGCATTTATTTTATCAATTGCTTCATCACTGGTGAAACATTCATGGTCGGTCGAAATGCCAGCTGCGGCATAGGCTGCAGCATCAGGGCCACCAAGTCCGGGGGCATGACCATCAACTGGTTTTCCGTACTTTTTAGCCGATTCCAGTTTTTGCATAACATCAGGGTCACCATTGAGTACGCCCGGAAAATTCATCATCTCCGACAAATACTTTATTTCAGGCCAGGAGAGAATTTCATCCACATCCTGCGGACCGATTTCTGCACCGGAGGTTTCAAAAGGAGTTGCAGGTACGCATGA
>JAAXUD010000053.1 GCA_013336205.1 Lentimicrobium sp.
GACGATCTTCAGGTTGCTGTTTTCCTCCAGGATGATGAAACCAAGGCAATTTTCCAGGCTGCCTATGCAACACTTACCGGTGCATTTATTAGCTTAACTCCTGAAAATAATGCAACCGAGGTTTTAATAGACCAGCCATTGTTAATTCAGTTCAGTGAAGCTGTCAGGATGATAGGTGGTGATGCTATTACAAGTGATAATATTGCGACCTTCATTACACTTGAACAAGTTGGTGATAAAGGAACTCCGGTAGTATTTACTGCTGAAATTGATAACTCCAATACACTGATTACCCTTACTCCAACTGAAGACCTTTTGATGAGCACAGATTACCTGCTTACTGTTGCCCCTGTTGAAAATATGAACGGCCGGGAAACTTATGAAGCAATGTCAGCGTTCAAAACACAGACCAATGTTGGAATTTTATTGCCGGCAAAGCAAAACATGGTAATCTACCCAAATCCCGCCAGGGATCTGATCACAGTAAAGTATAATGAAAGTATAGGTAATTCAGTGTCGTTAAAGGTGTATGGAACCTCCGGCAGTGAAATGTCTGTAACGCGCTTAGGTGCTGATAAAGGTACTTTTAGTATAGGTGTCAGCGCTCTGCCTGCCGGTGTTTATTTTCTGCAATTAACAGGGTCAGAAAAATCGGCGACTACCAGGTTTGTAATACTTAAGTAAAGGATTATATTTTTGAGATTCAGGATTTCAGGGCGCAATGGTTTTTAATCGTTGCGCCTTTTTTTTTATCACATACAGGAAGGCTAAGAGTTCGTATGCTCTGACAAAGCAAACAGGAAGCTACGAAATTTTAGAGAAACCTTTGATACAACTCATTCGTTGGAATTTACTACCGAAAGTTAAATTTTCGGAATTGCTTCTTTGATTTCCGGTAATTTTTTATAAAATACCAGGGCAGCCAGAAGGCAACATAAGCCAGCGATGAAAACAGTCACCTGAACGCCTGCCATTTCGGCTAAACTGCCGGTTAACAGACTCCCCAACGGGGTAAACCCCATAAATGACATACTGTACAAGGCAACGACCCGCCCACGCATATCGTCCTGCACCATTGTCTGAAGTAAGGTGTTGCTCGACGCAAACTCCACCACCATGCCGAAGCCGGTTACAACCAATAGTATTAAGGAAACCGGCAGACTAACCGATACTGAAAAACCCATCAATCCGAGGCTGAACATTCCGGCAGATATAAAAATGATCATTGGAATTTCCTTCAGGGATTTTCGCGTAGCCAGAAAAATAGCACCTGTTAAAGCACCCGCACCAATCGCACCAATCAGTAAACCCAGCGTTTGGGCATCTCCGTTTAATACCGTTCGTGCAAAAACAGGCATAAAAACCTGGAAAGGCAGGCCGAGCAGGCTGGTTGTGATTACCATGATCAGTAAGAACCTGATTGGCAATGATTTGTAGGCATAATTTAAGCCACTGATAAGATCTGTGAGCACGGAGGTTTTACTGTTTCCGGAGGTAAGGATCTTTACACGCATCGCCATTAGTGAAGCTATTACGGCAAGATAACTGAGCCCATTGATCAGAAAACAAACACCTTCTCCTGACAGGGCTACCAGTAAGCCTCCGATTGGCGGGCCAATAAAACGCGCAGAATTAAAAAGTGTTGAATTCAGGGCGATGGCATTCTGAAGGTCTTTTTTATCAGGAACCATGTTTACCAGGAAAGCATGCCTGAAAGGCGTGTCGAAGGCCACTGAAATCCCGTTCATCACTGCTGCCATAATTATATGCCAGATTTCTATCTGATCACTGAATATCAGCAGTGAGAGCGTAAGTGCAATTAACATTGAAATTGACTGGGTGATCAGTAAAACCCGGCGCCGGTCGATCCGGTCGGCATAAACGCCGGCAAGAGGTGTAATCAGAAGCGAGGGTATCTGACCTGCAAAGCCCACAACTCCCAGTAATAGCGCTGAATCACTCAGGCGGTAAACCAGCCAGCCCATGGCCAGGTTCTGAATCCAGTTGCCGGGAAGCGAAATTAACTGACCAAAAAAGTAAAGCCGGTAATCTCTGTGCCTGAGCGAACGGATAGCGTTTACAGAAGCCAGACCGAAAATATTGTATTTGAAAAGAGACCCCAAACCACAGTCGATTTATTATCCGCAAAGTTAGGGATAATAGACCTTGACGGGAAATTTTTACATGGCCGGAACTTTCACGCCAAATCTTAACTGACTAAAATTTAACTTCCGGAAAATCAAAATAAAAAGCAGCCGGTTTTTTTATGATTTACGGGTTTGTCGCTTGCCGTTTAAGTTGTTTTAAGCCTTATTTTATCCTTTCCGGATTCAGGTTCACTCGCTAAGCCAGGGTTTTAGTATCCCCTTCTTATCCCCCTTGGCCTTCGACTCAGGCACCGGGGGACGAAAACTTTTTAGCTTCAAAAATTCTTATTGTTTTACTTGACATTCTGCTAAAAGGGGGGGCTCCCGAATAGAGGAAGAATTGTTGATCTTTTTGCTTATCCTGCTTTTTATGCGATTCATGCTTCAAAATGAGCCGTTCACCATTTAATTATTTTCAAACCTGTGATCTCAGCCTAATTTTGCAGCATTACTCAAAACTACACCAAGCAATGAGAACAATTATAACAAGCATGATTCTTGCGCTTTCGTTAATGGTGGGGCTTGTAAATGCCCAGGATACAGGAAATTCAACAGTGGAGCCTTTCAGCAACCAGCAAGCTGTTGGTGGATATATTTCGCTGGGAATTGGAAATACAATTATAAATAATGAAAATGCTTTACTCGGACAATTCAGAATTGCAGCCAGGCTTGGTCATGGTTTTTCTATCGGTTTGGCAGGGTCCGGTTTTACAGATTGTATTTATGGCCTTAATTATGACCGGCCTCAACTTTCCCCGGAAGGTTATTATATAGAAGGGGGATATGGTGGATTGCTTCTGGAACCGGTGTTTGCTCCTGATTTCCCTGTACATCTTTCATTCCCGATATTAATTGGTGCCGGTGGTGTTGCATTTACTGAAAGCCAGGAAGACTATGACTGGAATGAGTGGGAATTTGAAGACAACCATTATGTATTGGAAAGTAAAGCATTTCTGGTTGTTGAGCCAGGTGTAGAGCTCGAGTTTAACCTTTCGCGCTTTGTCAGGATGGGTGCCGGCATTAGTTACCGGTTTACCAATTCCATCGCGGTTGGCGGTAAAAGGGAACACCTGCTCAATGGAATAACCGGTGCGATAAATCTTAAGGTTGGAATATTTTAGACAGCTCTTGCTGCCAAAGTTATTGTTTGAATGAAAAGAGCCCGTCAAATAATAAAAAAACTTAAACCGGGTTTATAAAATGTTAATTTAATCAATTTGTTATTATGTTGCAATACATCAGGTCAACTGCTACAATCGAAAATCCGGATACTTTTTCATTTGAAGTATCGACAAGTTCCAAATACAGAAGTGCTTTGTATCGGCAGGTGCTTGCCAATGCCGGTCTTGAGCCGGGGCAGGTGTTTCTTGAACTTGACGTTCATCCTGATATAAAAGGAAGCATAATGGCCAAAGTTAACCTGGTTCAATCAGATCTGATGGGTGGATTTCCCGGCCTGCTAGAGTTATCATCCAATGAAACCATGGCAGGTATTGCAAACACCTCAAACAGTCTTCCGTGGTCAGAGGGCGCCTTTGATACAATTATCTGTATCGGAATATTCAATCATGTTTCAGATCATGCAAGTCTGTTTGCCGAAATCAACAGGCTCCTTTCGCCTAATGGGAAACTTATTATTGCCGATCAATGGTTTCGTAAAGCAGGGCCAATGTTTGCAAACCTGCTTCAGGGCTATAAAAATGAGAACGATTTCCGGATTTATTCACCGGTATGGGTAACCCGATTGCTTCGTAAAGGTGGATTTAATCTGATTGAGACGTTGCCTGCCGGTGCCACCAACTTTTTTTGTATTGCTACTGCGTTGAAATAGTGTTATATGAACTTTTTAACAGAAGAAAAAGCACTGCTTGATCCTTATTCCAAAGAGCCATTAGAGATGGGGAAGGGGTTCTATTTTAATCCTGTTTCAGGCGATAAGTATTATATCAATAGTGGTATTCCTGTTTTTCTGCCTGAGAACCAGATGACAGGTGATAACCTTAAATACGCCCGCTTTTATGACAAAATCAGCCGCTTTTACAGGATTTCTTCTGTTTTATATTGCTGGCTGAAGGGGACAAGTGAAAAAAAAGTTAAGAAACTCTATCTTGACCTTCTTGAAATAAAGGAAAACGACCTGGTACTCGAGGTTTCAATTGGTTCAGCTGACAATCTGAAGCATTTACCGAAAAGGGCCTTTTATTCAGGAATTGATATTTCTTTTGGAATGCTGACAATGGCCCGCTTGCAGTTACGGCACTGGAGAATAAAAGCTGGTTTATATCAGGGTGAAGCGGAGCATCTTCCTTTTGCAGATAATAGTTTTGATGTTGTCTTTCATGTAGGGGGCATAAATTTCTTCAACGACAAGCAAAAAGCTTTGGCTGAAATGATCCGGGTGGCTAAGCCTGGCTCAAAATTACTAGTGGTTGACGAAACTGAATCCATGGTTGTCAATACTTATCAGAAAAATCCGTTTTCCCGGAAATTGTACCAACTGGCTGATCGTGATTTGTCTGTGCCGGTTCATCTATTGCCCATTGGGATGAAGGAAATTGAAGTCAGGTACTTTTACGAACAGAAAATTTATTGTCTCACCTTCCGAAAACCACTGGCAGCTATAGCTGAACAGCTAAATGGTGTTGCCGGATAACTGTTCCGGATTAACTTTTCTGACTAGAATAAACTACAAAATACCGGGTTACACTGATGGATACACTGACCGGATTGATTTTAAGACCTGAATTAGGAAATGATTACGGCGATATTACCGCGCTGAATAATATTGCATTTGGTCAGTCAATGGAAGGCCGGCTGGTTGAAGCGTTAAGGCGTAATCCTCATTTTATAAAGGGTCTTTCTCTTGTGGCGGTTATTGATGGAAAACTGGTTGGCCATATTTTGTTTTTTCCGATTCTGATAAAGGGCGAAGGTAAGGTTTTTCGTTCCCTGGCATTGGCTCCCATGTCGGTATTGCCTGAATATCAGGGCAAAGGAATTGGTTCCGCTCTGGTAAATCTTGGCCTTGAGGAAGCCAGGGCTGATGGATTTGATTCGGTGATTGTTCTTGGTCACCGTGATTTTTACCCTCGCTTTGGTTTTGTGCCGGCATCCCGTTTTGGAATATCTCCTCCATACGAGGTGCCTGATGAAGTGTTTTTTGCCATGGAACTGTATCCCGGCAGTCTTCAGGGTGTGATTGGAATGGTTGAATATCCACCTGAGTTTGCTGAAGCAGAAGCATAGCGTGAATTGTGCTGAAAATCATTAGATTCATTTTTTAATTTAATTTGTACTGCCTAAATTTGATGAATTAAGTTTCCTTCAGCCCTTGTCATGGTACTCAATCCAATTCTTAAGTTTTTTCGCGACATCGAGGTTTTTAATCAGGATAAGGATTTCATCCGTTACCGGGAATCCAATCTCCGAAGCACTTTTGCCCTTGTGACGCTATTAATGGTTAGTGTCCTTGTAATCTTTCACCTGGCTGATATTGTCCTTGAAAAACCGATGGCTGGACTTTTATTTAAGATCAGGGCATCCGCTTCGTTTATATTGCTTCTTAACCTGACACTTTCGCTTTCCACACGTTATCATTACAGGCGAAAAATATATACCCTGACTGGATTCTACATTGGGATAGCCGCCAGCGCATTGATTTCAAATTATGCCGGACCTGATGCAAACTGGTATTGGGGTGCACCAGCCTTTCTGCTGTTGATCTGGTTTGCCTTTATCCCTTTCAGGTTTTCAGGCCAGGTCATACACGGCTTTTTATTTTTGATAGTCTATGCCGCGATCTTGTGGTCTCTGGGCAACAGTAATGCTGAATTAAGATATTTTGCCGGAACCGGATTATTGTTAACCGGATTTTTCGTGTTTGGGGTGCTTCTGTCTTTCGTGAGTAACCAGTCTGCCGCTACAGTTTTTGCAGCCCGGAAAGGTGCCCGAATCAGTGATGACAGGTACCGCATTCTTACCGAGCATATGCAGGATGTGGTCTGGTCTCTTGATATGCGCACTTTCAGGTTTTCGTTTGTAAGTCCATCTGTTGAACGCCTGCGAGGTTTTACAGCCGAAGAAGTGATGCGCATGCCTTTTGAGGCTTCTTTTACAAAGGAAAGCGCTGTAAGGGTTAAAGAGATGCTCGGTAATGTTGTGCGCGACTTCAAAGAAGGGAAAGATGTTACCTCATTTGCAGTTGGAGAACTGGAGCAAATCTGCCGGAATGGTTCAACTGTATGGATTGAGGTTGCCGCTACCTTAATTGCTGATGAATCAGGAGAGTTGGCTGAGATGTTGGGTGTTTCGCGAAATATTACCACACGGCGTAAGGCAGAACAGGCATTGAGGGAATCAGAAGAAAAGTACAGGACTTTGATCAGTCAGGCCAACGATGGGATTTTTATTACCCAGGATGGTACTTTCCGTTTTGTGAACAAGGCTTTCAGTGATATTACCGAATACTCTCCGGCCGAATTGATTGGAAAACCGTTTATTGATCTCATTTCAGAGGATAAAAGACCTGAACTGGCCGAAATGCACAGGCGGCGGATGGCGGGTGAAAAAGTACCATCGATATATTCAACCATTGGTATTTCAAAATCAGGGCGCAGGGTTAACCTGGAATTCAATAGCAATACCATCGAATTTGAAGGGCGGCCGGCATCTTTTGTTATTATGCGCGACAATACTGAGCAGGTACTTGCAGCTGCCCTTATCCGCGAAAGCGAAGAGAAATACCGCTCTTTGGTTGAGCGGGCTAACGATGGTATAGTCATTCTTCAGGACGGCTACGTGAAATTTATTAACCAGATGATGGCCCATATTCTTGGTTACAACGTAAATGAAATTGTTAATACGTCGTTTCTAAACTATATTTCACCTGCTGAAAAAGAGAAAATTGTTGAATTTTATCGCAAACGTCAGGCCGGAGAAATGGTTCCTCCGATATATGAGTCGGTATTGGTTCGTAAAGACGGGACACTGACTCCGGTCGAATTTAACAATGGGATTATCACCTATAATGGCCGGATTGCCACTCAGACTTATATCCGTGATATTACCGAGCGTAAAGCTGCCGAAAAGGCCCTGGTCGAGAGTGAACAACGTTATGCCTTGGCCGTTGAAGGGGTGAATGAGGGTATTTTTGACTGGAATCTCGAGACAAATCAGGTGTATTTTTCCAATAATTATAAAGCAATTCTGGGCCTTTCGCCTGAGGAAATGCGCAATGAGTTGCCTGAGTGGGAATCGCGTATTCATCCCGATGATAAAGAAAGGGTTTTACAGGCTAATCGTGACTATCTGGACGGACGCACTACTGTATATAACCCGGAATACCGCCTCAGGCACAGCAATGGTGATTACCGTTGGATTCTTTCCCGCGGCGTTTGTTTGCGCGATAGCAATGGCAAGGCTTATCGTATGGCCGGCTCACACATGGATATAACCGAACGCCGCAAATCGGATGAGAAAATCCGCGAAAGCGAAGCCCGGTACCGAAGCATATTTAATACAGCTGCCGATGCTATTTTTCTGATTGATAAGGAAAGCGGGGCCATTGTGGATGTAAATCAGCCTGCAAGCAGGATCTATGGCTATTCAACAGAAGAATTACGTTCGTTCAGGGTTGATCAACTGACCACTGAATCTGAAGATATTCTGGAGATTCTTCATCCGGGCAACAGATTTCATTATGTGCCAATGCGTAAATCGCTGACAAAGGTAGGCAAAGTCGTACTGGTAGAGATTTCGGCAAGTTATTTTGAGATGGGCGGCAAACCTTATGTTTTGGCAATGGTTCACGACATCACACAACGTAAGAAAGCAGAAGAAGCCTTGCGTGAAAGTGAAATCAAATTCCGGGAGATTACCGACCTGTTGCCACAACTTATCTATGAGCTGGACAATGACGGGTATATTACTTTTCTTAACAGGACAGGTAAAGAGATGTTCGGCATTACTGAAGCCGGAATCCGGAAAGGACTGCATGCTTCTATACTTGTTGTGCCGGAGCAGAGAGACCGGCTGAAGCGCAACTTCACAGAAGTTATGAGCCTGCACTATGGTGAAATTGAAAATGAATACAGGGGCTTGCGCAGCGATGGCAGTGAATTCCCTATCCTGATCTATGGTTCGGCTGTGCTGCGGGATGGTAAGGTTACCGGTAACCGTGGTATTGTCATAGATATTACTGACCGTAAGAATGCAGAAGAAGAATTGCGCAGGGTTAATGAGCGGCTTACCTTGCATTTCAGGCAAACACCACTGGCCTATATCGAATGGAATGAAAATCTGGAAGTTACTGACTGGAATCCGGCTGCAGAAAGTATTTTTGGTTTCCGGAAAGAAGAAGTTCTGGGTAAACATGCCTTTAATCTTATTGTGCCTGTAAAAGTTCAGTCTGAGATTATCCGACTTTCAGAAAGCATCCTGAACCAGACCGGCGGGCAGCGTAATACCAACGAAAATATAACAAAAAGTGGTCATCCCATAATCTGTAACTGGTACAACACCCCATTAAAGGATCCATCCGGTAAGGTAATCGGCCTGGCATCACTGGTACAGGATATAACCGAACAAAAAAAACTGGAAGCCGAACTCGAGAAGTATGTAACTGTGCTTGAAAGGAATTATTCAGAATCAAAAATAAAAGTACAAACCTATTCTCTTGAATTGGAAACCCGTAAAAGTGAATTGCTTAAGCTGCAAAAAGAGAACCTGCAGTCACAATTCGAAATGTTACGCAGCCAGGTTAATCCACATTTCCTGTTCAACAGCCTGAATGTGCTTACTTCGCTGATAAAGATAGAACCCGATCTGGCTGAGCAATTTACGATCCGCTTGTCGATGGTTTACCGGTATGTGCTTGAGAACAAGGAGAAAGACCTGGTAAATCTTGAAACGGAGCTTGATTTTCTGAAAGCGTATACTTTCCTGCTGGATATTCGTTTTTCAGGTAAAATGAAGGTAATTATAAATCTGACAGCTGATAAGCTTCAGATGAAGGTGGTGCCGCTGGCGCTTCAGTTGCTGATTGAAAATGCAATTAAACACAATACATTCTCTAAAAAACAACCACTGCAGGTTAATGTGTTCAGCGAAGATGAATACCTGGTAATTGAAAATAACCTTCAAACACGCGAAACACATGTTCAGTCCACCGGAGTTGGCCTCAACAATATCGCAAGCCGGTATGCTTTTTTTACAGAAAGGAAAACAATATCAGGCATTGAAGGGAATAAGTTTATAGTGAAGATACCGTTGCTTTAGATCAGGGCATAGTTTTGCCAACTGCCAACTGCCTTTTGATTCATTAACCTGTCAACCAAAAACCTGAAAAATGAAAGTTGTTATCATCGAAGACGAAGAACTGGCTGCCCGCCGGCTGGAAAGTCTGATTAAGGAATGTGCTCCTGACACTGAAGTAATTGCCAAACTTGAGTCGGTAGAAGATGCCATTGAGTGGTTTCTAAGCCATGCCTCCCCTGATCTTATTTTTTTGGATATTCACCTGGAGGACGATTTGAGTTTTACCATTTTTGAAAAGGTAAAAGTCACCTCGCCAATAATTTTCACCACCGCTTATGATGAATATGCCATCAGGGCATTTAAAATGAAAAGCATTGATTATCTGCTGAAGCCAATTGTAAAGGAAGAATTAGCGCATAGTCTTGAAAAATACCGGGAGTTTACTTCCGCCCGCACACAACCAGATATGGAAGCAATTTTCCGTATGATAACCTCCGGGGTGCCCGCTTACAAAGAGCGCTTCTCAGTTACTATTGGCCAGAAAATCAAGAGCTTTGCCACCAGTGAAATATCATGGTTTTATTCCGAAGAAGGCATAACTTTTATGGTTCTTAATGATAATCATCAATATCCGGTTGATTTCAGCCTCGATGATTTGAATTCACAATTAAATCCCAAAGAGTTTTTCAGAATTAACCGGCAGTTTCTGGTTAAATTGGATTCGATTAAAAATGTTCATATCTATCCGAAAAGCCGCCTCAAACTGGAACTTGTTCCACATGCCGATAAAGAGGTTTTTGTGAGTCGTGATAAAGTGACAAGGTTTAAGGAATGGCTGGGGTAGGAGCATAGAGCTCAGGGCACAGGGCTGGTGGCTGAGTGTTTTTCGAAATCAGAGATGATCTGGAGTAGAATTTTGTTTTCGAAAAATGTATCGAAGCCACAGG
>JAAXUD010000414.1 GCA_013336205.1 Lentimicrobium sp.
TTCTAGCTTCAAACCCTCATTTTTCGACCTCCGCTTTCCGACTTCTGACTACTGGTTACTGGTTTCTGGTAGCTGGTTTCATACCTCTTTCTTACTCCCTAATTCTTACATCCGACATCCGACATCTGACCTCAATTTTTCCTGAAACCGCTCAAATCACTATATATTGCTCAGTTTCTCTACCGGATATTTCTCCAGCAGCGATTCAAGTATTTCTGCAGCGCTGGCAATCAATCCCGGACAGGTTTTGTTAAAAAGTCCGTTCTGCCGGGCGTATTCCAATCCTTCAGGGGTATTGATTTCGGATTTCACCAATTGATTGCAGACCAGGGAGCCGTTGCGCTGCTCAAATGCAGCCATAAATTCCTTAGCAACCCGTAAGTTCATTTCCTTTTCAAGCTCCATGGTCGGGTCAGAATAGCCATAATGAAGGCCGATTACCATCAGCGAACCGCTCACTGCTCCACACATTTCGCCACGGTATGATACTCCGGCACCAAAGCCGGATGCCAGTTTCAGGGCAAAAGCTTCTTCCTTGAAATACTCTTTCCCATAGGTGTACAACATGGATTGAGCGCAGTTGAGCCCGCTGTCAAATGCTTTAAGTGCTTCGGTGTATCTTGACATAGGTTGAGGTTAAGGTTAAGTGGCATTGAATATGGGTTTGAGCGCAGAATTTACAGATGCTTTCCAAATAAAATCTCCACCCTAGAGCTCATGTTTTTATACATTCCAGAGCGATTTTCTTATCATTTTTACCAGGGTATTTGCTTTTTGTTTCTGAAGAAGTGCCCGGTTAAATCCTGCGGTGCTTCTGTTGCCATCCACACCGGCGTTTCCGCACCTTTTTCTACAGGAAGTGTCGCACCTGCTCCGCCCATATCGGTGCGCACCCATCCCGGACAGACCGCATTCACCGAAATATGCCGGGTAAACAATTCAGCAGCCAGGTGGCGGGTAATGGCATTGAGCAATGATTTTGAAACACAGTAAGCCGGAGCCCAGCCACCAACCGGATCCGTCATCGAACCACCCTCGCTCGAAATATTGATGATCCGGGAAGGGCTTTTCATAAAAGGCAGAAACGCTTTGACGACCCTTAAGGCGCCGTAACTATTGGTGGTGATTGTCTTCAGCAGCATTTCTTCGTTTTCCTGAAGTATACTGCGATCTTCCTTGTCAAGAATTGCTGCATTGTTAATGAGCACGTCTAAGTTCAGATTAAGCTGTGCAAATGTTTCAGCAGCATTCCAGACACTTTTTTCATCTGCTACATCCATCAGCAGGCCTTTAACCTCAATCTGATTTTCTTCCAGTTCCTGAACTGCCTTTTTTAAACGGGTCTCATTCCTTGCAGCTATGATAATTATGTGACCCAGCTTCCCGAGTTGTCTCGCCATTTCAAAGCCAATGCCTTTGTTTGCGCCGGTGATCAGAATGGCTTTCTTTATCATATTATTATTGATTTCCCGGGCTTTACCCGAATACGAAACTGTTATTGCATGTTATTAAAAGAAGAAAAATAAGAAATGCAGAACAGCGAATTTACGATTTTTGATTCAATCCCGTTTAGTTATCAGACAGGCGGAGTCTAAGGTTATTAATGCTTTTGTTTAAAATGAGAATCCTCAACTAAACGATATTGATCTGGATTCGGGAAATCAGAAAAGCCAGGGACTAAAACCTGAAATCTTTAGCTGTCCTGATTAATTTCCCTCTTCAGCCAGAGTTCCTGATCCCTTGTCATGATTAAGGTTTACCGGCATTTTAACCACTTCATATCCCGAATATTAAGGTCTATAAATATTTATATCCGCAAGAACTGATTGTTTTATCGACAAAACATACCGGAAACCAGTCCTGACACAATATTTTTTCATACAAGGCCTTAAATTGTATTACTTTTGCGGGCTGTAATTCACATAGGTGCAAACATGAATATAATCATAGCCGGAGATGGTGAAGTCGGATTTCACCTGGCAAAAATGCTATCCGGTGAAAACCATAATATTACCATAGTCGACCCCCATCAGGAATTGCTCAAACTTATTGAGTCACACTCCGACCTGATGACCATTACAGGCGATTCTACCTCAATCAGCGTGCTGGAACAAGCCAACATAAGGCGGGCAGATTTGCTGATCTCAGTTGTACATGATGAGAAAATCAACATTACTACCTGTGTACTGGGTAAAAAGCTTGGCGCAAAGCGAACAATTGCCCGCATTAACAATACGGAATATCTTACTCTGGAGAATCGTGAAATAATGCGTTCGCTGGGTATTGATGCCATGGTTTGCCCCGAGCGTATTGCTTCCAAAGAAATTGTACGCCTGCTCAGCCAGACTGCTGCTACTGAAATCTTTGATTTTTCCGAAGGAAGACTCTCCCTGTTTCTCATTAAGCTTGACGAAAAGGCTTCAGTAATCAACAAATCGCTTACCCAGATTGCAAAGGAAAACCCAAAGCTTGATTTCAGGGCTATTGCGGTTCATCGCAACAATAAAACCATAATTCCAAAAGGCGACGATGTTTTTAAAGTCGGCGACCTGGCTTACGTTATTACTAAGCCTGATGGGGTTGACGATCTGTTGCGGCTCGGCGGAAAGCAGAAGCAGGAAATAAAAAATGTGATGATCGTTGGCGGTGGCCGCATTGGCCGTAAAACAGCAAGGCGCCTTGAACGGGATATGAATGTTAAGTTGATTGAGATGGACAAAGAGCGCTGCCTCAACCTGATTGATCAACTCGATCACACCCTGATTATCAATGCTGATGCCCGCGACATTGAGCTGCTTGAAGATGAGGGTATCCGCAATATGGATGCTTTTATATCGGTTACCAACGATTATGAAACCAACATTCTTACCTGCCTGCTTGCCCAGCGCTATGGTGTAAAAAAGGTAATTCCACTGGTCGAAAACATCGATTACATAGCCATTTCCCAAAGTATTGGCATTGAAACCATTATCAACAAAAAGCTTATAACCGCTTCTTATATTGTACGCTTTACCATGGATGCCGAAGTTACTTCAATCAAATGCCTGAGCGGTATTGATGCTGAAGTGCTTGAATTTGTTGTAAAACCAGGAGCATATGTTACCCGGAGACCTATCAAAAACATTGAAATACCCCGGGGAAGTATTATCGGTGGTATAGTGCGGGGACTGCAAAGCTATATTGCTGTCGGCGATTTTCAGATACAGGAAGGCGACAGGGTTGTAATATTCGCATTGCCTGAAGCCATCAACAAGGTTCAGGCATTGTTCAATTAGCATTGCATTTCCTTCCAACTTAAATAACCATAGGGTAGAATGGCAGGTTCCAATAAAATTAACCTGAAAGCAATTGTGAAGATCTCCGGGTTACTTATGGTGATCGAAGGTATCTTTATGCTAACCTGCCTGGGATTTTCAGTATGGTATGACAGGGGTTTTATGGATAATCTGAGCCTGTTCAATCCTTCGCATGATTTCCTGCCTTTGCTGATTTCAGGACTCGGTATTTTATCAGTCGGGGCAACATTGTGGTTGCTTACCCGCAGGCTTGATCAAAACAGTATTGGTAAGCGGGAAGGATATATTGTTGTTACACTGGCCTGGATTATTATCTCTGTTTTTGGTGCAATTCCTTTTATACTCAGTGGTGTTACACAAAGTTATACTGACGCTTTTTTCGAAACCATGTCAGGGTTTACCACTACAGGCGCTTCAATTTTCACTGACATTGAATCGATTCCCAAAGGCATCCTTTTTTGGCGTAGC
>JAAXUD010000054.1 GCA_013336205.1 Lentimicrobium sp.
TCGAGGTAGGACATAGGGTGCCACCCGTTATTATCATATACAGCCGGTTTGGGATACCACTGTGAAATCTGGTAAGATTCACCGATATGGCCCAGGCGGGAAGTAATGCCTTTGGGGATTTTTACATGAAAGGGGGTAGTTATAGTTACTGTGTCGCCTGGCACTAAAGGGTTATTTAAAAAAATCCGGCATATATCAGGACTGCCTGGCATAAGCTGCCATTCAACATGAAGGCCTTCAGCCTTAAAGTCCAGTGAATCGATACACCCTTTCAATTCAGGGTCGTTGAACAATGCCTGCTTCCCGTTTGAACTGAGCAGCTGCCTGGCTAATGCAGTGTTATTATCAGAATAACCATTTGGCCACAGGTGAAAAAATAAGTAATGAAGTGTGTCGGGTGAATTATTAATATACTCAATTGATTCGGATGCATTCAATTCATGGCGCTGATCATTCAGCGTTACATTAATTGTATGATTTACTTCTTGCTGGAAATAATCCTGTGCATAAGTTCCCGTTAAAAATCCAAAGAAAAACAAGCTGATAAACATCAACCGACGGATAATATGAAAATGTAGAAGTTCTTTCAACTGCTTTAATGTTAATTGATTATTGCAATTTGCTCCCTATGGTTGAGCGAAGAAAGCAGGTGACCTTCCGGCAGTATTTTTCCATGCTGATAAGAAAGAACCGACACTCCGGAAACCATATTTTCACTGGCTTCATGCCCTTGCCAGGCTTAAAACAGGGTAAGATCAAAAAAACAGAGTTCTGCCAGTTCAGAACTCTATTATAATGCTCCCTAAATAATTGATTACTGGCATTAAAGGGATGAATGCAAACCGGACAGCATTGATTTCAACAGCATAATGATGAAGTTAAAGACAACACAGGCTCAATATATTAGTATCAAACCAAAAGGATTACCAATATTATAATCAGAATCAAAGTACCTACTCCAATATAGACATACCCGCCATTTGCACGAACACTTTCCTTCATGTCTTTAAGTTCATTTCTCAATTCACTTTTCTCAACTGCTGAAAGGTTTGATTTGTCCATGTCACGAATTTCTTCAATCCGTTTTGTCATGCGGCCTACTTCCTCTTCAGTCAGTTTGTTTTCCTTGTTGTTTTTTTCAGAATTAGCAGGGTTGTTTGATGCAGCCTCTGCTGCAAATAATGTTGATGTACTCAATGACATAGCCATGATTAGTACAAAAAATAGCTTCTTTTTCATTTTTTTTTGTTTTTAATTTGTTGTATTAATTGAATATAAAATTACATGCAAATTCATTTTTGCCTGTTACACAATCATTTAAATAAGTTACATGATTGTCACATTTCAGCAGGTGTACAAATGGTGCAGGAGGGCTTTTCAGCTATGGTTAAATCTGTATTGTACAGCACCTGATTCGTTTTTTTTAGGATTTTAAGCAGTGATGAGAAAAATCACATTGCCAGAATTGCATCAGATGGTTTTGTTCATCATGCAGTGCTGGCAACAGTTAGTATAATAACATATCTTGAATTATGAATATCAGATACATGCATTGTGTTGCTAAAGCTTGCACTGGATGTATCCTGTTCCAAAGCCAGTTACAGTGCAATCCTTACAGCCTCAATTATATGAATCTTGAAGAATGTACCTTGCATATAATTCTCCCGGATTTATATTAGAGCAGACGTTAACTAATTATCAGGTATAAAGCGGGGTAACGTAAAAATAAATTTACTTCCTTTCTCCGGTTCACTTTCAACCCGGATCGTACCTCCATGCTTTTCAACAAATTCTTTGCAAAGTGCCAATCCCAGCCCTGTGCCTTTTTCATTATTGGTACCCCTGGTTGAATGAATCTTTTTTTCTGTAAATAGTTCTTTATGTGCTTTATGTGTAATTCCAATGCCATTATCTTCCACTACAATTACAATAAATTGAGATTCTTCAGATGCGCTTATCGTTATCCTTCCTCCAATGAAAGAATATTTTATGGCGTTGTTGATCAGATTTCTTAAAATAGTTTTTACCATCTGAACGTCTGCAACTATATTGAGGTTGTAAGGGATGGATTGATTTAGTGTTATTTGTTTATGAGAGGCAGAAACCCGATTGTTGTCAATTTCCTCATCTACCATTTTGTTAAAATTAAGCTGTTCCGGATTAAAGTAGGTTGCTTTATTCTGTTCGGCAGTCCACATTAAAAGATTGTCCAGCAGATTGAGCGTTCCGTTTGCTGAATTGGTAGCCATTCTGATATACTTCTCAGCCAGTGCGATATCATGATCATTATAACTGTCCCTTAACAGAGCGAGGGCACCTATGATTGTAATGAAAGGACTCCTCAGATCATGTGCTAAAATTGAAAGGAATTTCGCATTTGTCTCAATGACTTCAGCAAGTTTTACTGATTGCTCTGTTGAGTGTTTTTCTAACTTGATATTGCTTTCCTCCATTCCCTTCAGACGGAATCTCAGGTCAATAATTCTTGCCATTTGATTCTGAGCACTTGGGTTTGAGAGCTCTGATGGATCCGAACTTCCTTTTTTTTCTTCAATACTGTTATTGTCGGGTTTGAGATTCATAGTATATGTATTTAATTAAATTGGCAAATGCACCGGCTCGTTTGTTGTTATAGTGCATGCCGGCAACGGTTTTTATTGTGATGCCAGGCAATTCCGGGCTTAACCGGATTTCTGCTCAGTTAATTCTGTAAATACTTGTTTTTCTGCTATTGCTCTGAACAAAGGGTAACAATGGTTTAGAGTGCATACAGCATAAACTTGAATGTTATTAGATTACTTGATGTCAAAGGTAGGCTGCCATTTTTAAAAAGTCGTTACACAATTAGTGCATTGAATTGCATCATTCACACCCTTTTGTTGAGTTGATGGTATCGAAAATTTTTGTCGGGTAGCAATAGGGATTTCCCTTCCATCTGCAGTTGCATCGCCGATTAAGTAGCCGGTATCGGAATTAATTGGGGAAATATTTTTGTATCAGCGATTCCAATTTCTCTATAGCAATGGGTTTAGTAATATAATCATTGCAACCTGCATTAATTGCCCTGGCTCTGTCACCGGCCAAAGCGGAAGAAGTTTGCGCAATAATAATTACCTGTTTGTTGAAAGCCCTGATCTGCTTTGTCGCTATATATCCATCTAAAACGGGCATTCGGATATCCATCATCACCAAATCTATGTCAGTGTGTTCAAGACATACTTCAACAGCTTCAGTCCCGGTTTTTGCTTTCAGAATCTGACGGGCAAACTTCCCGACGCCCAATTGCATTACCCTTCCGGATATTTCATCATCATCGGCGATTAAAACTTTCAGGTTAACAGCCTGGTTTGATGATACAACAAAAGGAAAATGTTTTCTTTTTTCAATTATCTTAACCGGAGTAGCGTGTAAAGGAACGGTAAAATAAAAAGTTGTTCCTTTGTTTTCGTCGCTTTCTAACCAAATTTTTCCGCCCAGCAGTTCCACATAGGCACTGGCAATTGACAGGCCAAGCCCGGCTCCCTGCAATGCCGCCTTATCATAGATATCTGCCTGAATAAACCGTTCAAAAACGGCCTGCTGCCGAGCTAAAGGAATACCTATGCCTGTATCCTTAACAAAAAACTCAATGTAGTTGCCTTTCATAGTAAATCCAATTTCTATATAGCCATGGCTTGTATATTTAATTGAATTTTTTATCAGATTGCTAAGGATAGCATATATTTTTTCATGATCAGTTTGAACGATAAGCTTATTCGACTGATCGGTTTTACTATAGATCAGTTGTAACCCCTTACTTTCAACTTCAGGTTTAAAAAAATTGTAGATGAATTCGAGCTGCTCATTGATCTCTGATTCCCTGAGATTAATTTCCATCAACCCCGATTCAATTTTCGATATATCAATAATGTTATTGATGATATTAAGCATGCGGGCACCGCTTTTCTCAATAATGCCGATATACTTCTGCTGTGTGTAACCTGAAAGTCCGGGTTCTTTCAGTAAATCAGCAAATCCAAGAATTCCATTCATCGGAGTGCGGATTTCATGCGACATGTTCGCAAGAAATGCCGACTTTAAATGGTCGCTTTCTTCGGCTTTTTCCCTGGCTGCAATTAGTTCTATCGCAGCTTCTCTTTTTTCTTCAATCTGAAAGGCAAGCTCATTGTTGGCAATGATTAGTAATTTTTCTGAAAGTTTTCGCGTGGTAATGTCACGAATATTGCATTGGATTACTTCACTATTGCTTTCTGAGTAAAGATTGCTGACGAACTCAACATTAATTTTTCTCCCATCTATTGTTTCAAGTGGTAAATTATCATAACGGACATATTCTTTCTGTTTTAATTCAAGAAACTTATCCTTATTTGCAGCAACATCTTTAAAGAATCCGATTTCCCAGATCCCTTTTTCAATAAATTCTTCTTTTGAATAACCAAGCAGCTCAATCAAAAAAGGATTAACATCTTTAATCATTCCTGTTTCTGCATCCAATATAAGAATCCCATCTTTTGCTGTTTCAAAAAGTCGCCGGTAGCGGCCTTCCGAAGCCCTCAACTCATCCAATGCGATGGTGTGTGATGATGAAGTTGAATTGCACAATTCGAGCATAGCAGTATATTTCTGCTGAAGATCATTTATCTCAAGATGGAGTTCATCGATTGATTTATCCTGTTTATTCATAATCATTTTTCTAATAATCTGATTTTTTCTTTGTGTGAAAACTTTCAGGGTATGACTAAAGCAGTCTGATTATTTTTCGCATCTCTTTTTTAGTCATTCCGAGTTTATATTCCACCATTCTTAACATATCCTGCTCCAGTGTATGCTGATATTCCAAATCGGCGTCTGTAAGCTGAGGGTATCTGATTTTTAATTTGGCCTGAAGCTCGCTCCAAAAATCGGTGGTTGTTAATTCGTTCATTTTAGTGGTTTTTAGTGGTTCGTAAAAGGTCTAAATATTTAGGATAGCCGTGAAACATTGAAAAGTGAGAAAAATCTCAGGATTGAATTCTGTTCAGGCTTTTGTCTGGGTAATAATTGTTGCGTTGATGAGAATCTGAAATTCAACAATTACCCGGAGGATATTATATTTGCAGAGGCCCTTATTCAAAAATCCAATGATGAATGAGCATGGTAAAATTAATCAGTCCTGAAAAAACAAGCATTACATAATTCTATGTTTAATTTGCATTATTCACACATATATCTAATTAAAATATATATATCCTGCATGACAGCAGGCGCCGGAAGTGTAGTTATAATATCAGCTTGATCTACAAGGGATCAATCAAAAACTTCCCGGATGAATCAGTGTTTTGAGTTCAAAATAGGACTGATTGGGGGCTGATTCATACAGCGCGGGGCTGTCCGCCGCAAAGGAATGCCGAGGATAACACACTGGCTATCAGTAATTAATGTCTGTTCTTTATCGGTAACTGAACGCCATTGTGGGTTCCCCTCAATACAGGGCAACCTATGCAGGCTTGTATTGCAGTCCGGCAGACCCTATTTAAAATCTCTCAACTCAAATCCAGTTTTCCCGATTTTTCGGATTGATTCAATAATAATAGCCTGGGAAACAATTATCACGCGCTATGACGCATTTTCATGACTATTAATGTTATGCGTCTTGATGCATTGTATCTACAGTGCATTGATAATCAATTGTATAAAAATGCTAATCGAAGTGCTGAAATAAAAAATCGCCCCTGATACAAATCACGGGCGATAATAATCAGATGATTGAATGAGGCTGGTATTACATCCTGTCCATATACCAGTTTAATGTTTTTTCAATTTTGCGTGTATGAAAGATTGTGCTGATGGATTTTTGTAGACGTATAAAAGCCGTTTCACTTTTCACCACATAATCTGAAGCTTTGTGAAGCATGCAATCAACGGCTACTTCAATTTTATCCTGCGACGACAGCATAACCACAGGTATATCAGGGTTGTATGCCTTTATCTTGTCAAGGGTAATAATTCCATTCATGGCAGTTTTGTCAATACCATCCAGGAGATAATCCAAAATAATCACATCAGGATCGTTTTCCAGATTGGCAATACACAATTCACCGGTAGCATAGGTTTCGATTTCAAAATCAGCATGTTCCAGCAATTCTATTTCCAATAGTTTCAGATACAGGGCATCATCGTCGACCAGAAAAAGTTTTATTTTTTTTTCGTTGCTCATGTTGTTGTTTTTTTTATCATCTTATAGTCTGCCTCTAATTCTATACATGCCTGTGTACAGACATTTTCAAGCTGAAGAACCAGTTCAGGTATTCCATCTGACTGTAGTTCGCTTCTGGCAAAATCCTGCACTTTTTTAGCCATTTCTTCAAAATCGGCACTGATGCCCATTATTGCAAACGATGGAATTATTTTATGCACCGCTGCATACAATGAACCCCAGTCTTTATCTTTCATGCCATTATGCATAGCGCTTACCAAAGCGGGTGTCTGCTCCAGGTAAAGTGAAATCATTTCCATCATTAATACCGGGTTTGATTTTGTGCGCCTGTATAAATAGTCGAGGTTAGTGCATCGTATTTTTGTTGTTTCTATTTCAGCGGGTTCAGAAACTTCTTCGGCTGAAAGATTCCTCTTAACTGAACCAACTATTTTGCTGTACAGTAATCGTTCATCAACAGGCTTTGCAATGTAATCATTCATTCCTACGGCTTTGCATTTAGCGAGGTCAACGGTGGTTACATCGGCAGTTAAGGCAATGATAGGAATGTTGGATTTCATGACGTTTCGGATGTGATCCGTAGCTTCAAATCCATTCATTTCCGGCATTTGCAGGTCCATTAAAATTAAATCGTATTTGTTGGATTCAAGCTTTTGAATGGCTATTTTTCCATTGCCGGCAATGTCGCATCCGAACCCGAATTCATCCAGCAGAGTCCGCATAAGTAGTTGATTGAGTGCAATATCTTCGACTACCAGTACTTTAATATTTTTAAAATCGGTATCCAATTCTATAAGTGTCTCTTCTTCAGCAGTATCAGATTTTGTTTTCGGAAAATCGAGTACGAAACTGAAGGTTGAGCCTTCATTTATTCTACTTACTACTTTAACGCTGCCTTCCTGTGCTTCAACCAATTGTTTCACAATCGCCAGCCCGAGTCCCGTTCCGCCGTATAAGCGTGAAGTTCCGCTGGAGGCCTGTTGAAAATTATCAAATATTTTTTCTAGTTTATTCTGTGCAATTCCGATTCCTGTATCCTTCACTGCAAATTCAATGGTCGCTTTTGTGTCATCTTCTTCCAACAAACTTACGCTTACCGTAATTTTTCCTTTGGAGGTAAACTTTACTGCATTGCTTATCAGGTTTAGAATTATCTGGTGCAGGCGCACAGGATCGCCAACCAATACCCGTGGAATTCTGGAGTCGTATTCTTTTACCAGCTCTATGTTTTTTTCCCTGATCTTAGGCTCGAATAAATGAAGCATAGCTGAAATGGACATGGCCATCTTAAACGGCGTTTGCTCAAATGCCATTTTACCTGCATCTACTTTTGCCAGGTCGAGAATGTCGTTTATCAGCACAATCAAGGCATCCCCGCTCAATTTTATGGCTTGCAGGTATTCTTTTTGCTTTGATGATAATTCCGATTTCAATAAAACCTTGGTAAATCCTATAATAGCATTCATAGGAGTCCTGATCTCGTGGCTCATGTTCGAGAGAAACTGTTGCTTTGCTTTCACGGCAGTTTCTGCAATCAGGGTGGCACTTTCGGCTTTGACTTTTGCATCTTCGGCAAAGCCTGTTGCCAGCTCCGCAAATACAATTGCCTCCGTTAATTCCCGCTCAGTTCTTTTCTGGTCAGTAATATCCCGGGCCACCACCACCACACCGAGTACATTTCCTGTTTCATCTTTGTAAACAGAACCATTAAACAACACATCAGTAAGTTTGCCATTTTTATGCCGGAGTGTTAGCGGAGAATTGGTTACTGAGCCTTTTGCAAACACTTCCTGGTAAACCTCCCGGGCTTTTTGTGGTTCGGTGAAATAATAAAAGAAGTCACTACCGGTTAATTCTTCGCGCGAAATACCCGTAATATTTACGGTTGCCTCGTTCATATCGGTAATTTTACCTTTGGTGCTGATGGTAACCAGGGGGTCAAGACTCGCTTCAATTAAGCTGAGTAAGTATTGGGAAGCTAATTTTAACGATTGACTGATTGCTTCCAGCTCTTTATTGGCAGTTTCCCGTTTTTCTTTTTCTTCCGTCTGAAATACAAGTTCCTTATCTGCAATGACTAATTCTGCAGCTCTTTTTTCTTTTTCTTTCGTTTGAAATACAAGTTCCTTATCCGCGATAACTAATTCTGCAGCTCTTTTTTCTTTTTCTTCCGTTTGAAATATAAGTTCCTTATCCGCGATGACTAATTCTGCGGCCCGTTTTTCTTTCTCATTATTTTGAAATAACAGTTCCTTATTGGCGATAATTAACTCTGCGGCCCGTTTTTCTTTCTCATTATTTTGAAATAACAGTTCCTTATTGGCAAGAATTAACTCTGCGGCCCGTTTTTCTTTCTCGTTATTTTGAAATAACAGTTCCTTATTGGCAAGAATTAACTCTGCAGCACGTTTTTCTTTCTCATTATACTGGAATATAAGCTCCTGGTTGGCAAGAATTAACTCAGCAGCCCGTTTCTCTTTTTCGTCGTTTTGAAATGCAAGTTCTTTGTTGGCATTTTGCAGTTCGATTGCCCATTTTTGCTGTGCAATATCCCTGGCCACTACAACTACACCCAGTATATCACCTTTATTACTTTTAAAAACAGATCCATTGAATAAAACATCGGTCAGTTTGCCATTTATATGACGCAGCGTAAGCGGTGAATCGGAAACAGATCCTTTTGCAAATACTTCCTGGTAGACTTCCTCAGCTTTTTGCGGTTCGGTAAAGTAATCGAAGAAGCTGGAACCTGTGAGTTCTTCGCGTGATTTACCTGTAATATTTACCAGGGACTCATTCATATCCGTAATCCTGCCTTTGTCATTGATGGTAATCAATGGGTCAAGACTGGCTTCAATCAGGCTCCTGGCAAAATGTGATTCTTTATTCATTATTTAGTGTCGTAAGTAGTTGTTAATCAGCATTTCCAATGTCTTCAATCGGGCTTCGTCTTTTATTCTTTAATTGTTTAAAGTGGGAAGGCGTAAGTCCGGTAACTTTTTTAAATTGATTGGATAAATGAGCTACACTGCTGTAATGCATAATCCAGGCTATTTCAGTCAGGTTAACCTCATCATAAATGATCAGTTCTTTTACCCTTTCAATCTTGTGCGCGATAATGAATTTTTCAATGGTGGTTCCCTCTACATCGGAGAATAGATTTGCCATGTAAGTATAGTCGTAATTAAGTTTTTCGCTCAGGAAATCTGAAAAATTAATTTTTGGCAACTCGTCTTTGTAATGAACCATTTCGATAATTACAGCCTTAATTTTTTCGATTAGCACAGCTTTCTTGTCGTCCATCAGTTCAAGGCCTGACAAACGTAAGGCATCCCTTATCTGATCACGCTGTTCGGGTGTGATATCCTCCATAATATCAGCTTCACCCATTTCGACAATGAAATGAAGTCCGAGTTTTTTCAACTCTTCCTTTACCAATAGTTTGCAGCGGTTGCTGACCATGTATTTGATGAAGATCTTCAAGGGGATCAGGGGTTAGGGTTCAGGTTTTAGTGAAGGCAGGCGAAATAGCTGGTACAAAAGGTAAAAATTGCCGAAAGTGACAATTATCAGACACTGACTGCTCTTTGTTCGATTGCCCGAGGGTTATAGAGCTCTGTTTGAATGCCAGTAAAGGATGCCGCCGATAGCCATTATGCTGACTCCAATAAATGGAGAGATGTTGAGATGGTGTTCTTTTTGCCTTGAAATTTCAACTTTTCCCAAATTTACGACTTTTTCGCGGGTAAAAAAAGTAATAGTGGAAAAAACTGTTAATCCAAGTCCTAAAAGAAATACGACAATGCCTGTTTTTTTCATTTTTGTAAGACTATCAGCGATTTATTTAGTTCAGCAGATTCCATGAATTTACTGAACGGGAAATGTTTTGATTAAAAGATTGAGCCTGCTCCGAAAAGTCAAAAAAAAAGATTAGACACCAAAGCACTAAGACACCAATCCTGCCTGCGGCAGGCAGGTTGCACAAAATATTGTTTAACAGCATATTGAAATTGTTGATTTTTAGTGTCTTGGTGTCCCGATAGCTATCGGGATGGTGTCAAAATAATTAGTTTTCGGAGTGAACTCAATTTTAGAATTCTGAAAGTGTACGCTTATGCGTTCAGAACCGGACACAGTTTAATATCTATGAG
>JAAXUD010000415.1 GCA_013336205.1 Lentimicrobium sp.
ATGTAAGTGATCGGACGCTGTAACGCTCGGCTCCGCGGATCTCTGCATCAGATTTCGGGGTACGGTATGATCCGGAAATACCAAAATGAAGTCCTTTATTGTAATCACTGTAAAAAGGCATAGCGACAAGTTTTCCGGTAAATGAAATCCCTTCATCATAGCCATAGTCCTTGTTATTGTCTTCTGAGAAAATGCGCTCTTCAATGCCGCCAACCGTTTGGAAATGAATACCACCCATGCCAAACAGCCAGTTTTTATTGTACATGGCCGCAAATCCGATATGACGCGAAGGTGCAAACGCATTTACTGCATTCGCCCGTTCGATAAAAGTGAGGTAACGAGAAGTAGTTGTGCATTCTATTGAGTAACCCTCCTTGAAGTTACCTGTTCGCAGGCTGAGGTTCTTGTTGGGCGAAAATTCCAGATAGGCATCTTTCAGTTCAAGTTCTGAATTCGAGATGTCCATATCAAACTCAGCATACCATTTTTCAGCAAAAGCGCTTTTTACAGCAAAACGGGCACGCCGTATTGACATTCCATTTCCGATAGGATTGTAAGTGTCACCAAAAAACATAGCGCCATCCACCTGAACACGGGCATCATACCATACTTTATATTTCTGGTCTTTGCTTTCAAGAACCAGCGTTCCATTGCGCTCTTCTGCCAGCAGTTTCGTTCTGTTTACTTTTACACCATACTGGTTATAACGTGCAGCCGTATCGGGCTCCTGGGCAAAAGCGAAGTTACCAGATATCCAGAAGATCACCAGCAATAGCATCAGTTTTGGTTGTTTTAATTTTCTCATAACTTGAATATTAAAGGTTTTGGATGAAATGTGTCAGGCTTTCGCCCTGTTTTAGATTAAGCTTTTTTCGTAGCCGGTAACGGGCTATTTCAACACTTTTTGGTGAGATGCCCAACAACGTGGATATTTCTTTGGATGAAAGATTGAGTCGCAATAAAATGGCCAGTCTTTTTTCCTGTTCGCTTAGTAAAGGGAAGGAAGAACCAAGATTTTGCCCGAAGTCTTTGTGAATCAATTCTATTTGTGCATAAAACTCGTTCATTTCAGCACTGAAAGTCATTTTCTGCTTTATCAACAGTGTAAGATCATTCAGCAGTTTCTCCTGCTTTTCAGTATTGGAGGAAAGCCTGATTTCATCAAGCCTGGCGGCAATGGTTTGAAGGAACTCTTTTTGTGCAGTTATATTCAGCGCTGTGTTTATGTATTCGCGACGTTTTGTTTCCAGCTTCTGATTCAACAGGTTGTTTTCAAGCTGAACAGCAGATACTTCAAGGCCACTGAGGTTCTTTTGTGTCTGATAATATTGATTCTGTTGGTGAAGCAGCTCATTTTCTGCTTTAAGCCTTAGTTTCTGTTGCCTGAAAAAGAGAAAAATCAGGGTAGCAATTGCTATCAATGCCAATATAAGTATTCCGGGCAAAACCAGGTCTATCTGCTTTAAAGCGGAAGTGAGAGCCGGGCTTTCAACTGCGGTTTCAATTGTCTTGTTCAAATTGCCGGAATTCACCTGAAGTTTAAAAACATTCTGGACGAAAAACAGTGAAAAGAAGGTTAGTAAACCAGCAATTACCGGTGTTGTAACCCATCCGATTGCAATTTGCCCAAGTGTTCTGAGTTTTATCTCCCTGGCCCCTTTCACCAATCCGATTCCCAACACTGAACCAACCACTACCTGTGTGCTTGAAACCGGAACCAGCGGAATTGCCGGAAATCCTAACGAAAACAATGATTCTGACAACCAGGTAGACGAAAAAATGAACAGCACCAACGCCTGCGATAATACTACAACAATGGCCGCCTCAGGGGTGAGTGATAAAATACCGTTACCGACAGTATTCATAACTTTCTCGCCATAGGTGAAGATTCCGGTGGCAATCGCCAGCCCACCGATCAGGAACAGTAACTGTGCACCATTCAATGAAAACAGCCCGAAATCAAGCTGCACTGAAGGTGCCGAATTAATGAAAACACCCATTACATTGGCTATGTTGTTTGCTCCGAGACTGTAGGCGCCAAATGCTCCGACTATTATGAGGGAATAGCGAATGTATGAGTCTAATTTAATAACATGTATCCTGCTGCGCCGTAAAGTCCACCTTAATAAAATAAATAGTAAGGCCGAAAAAAGCAAACCCAGCAATGGTCCGGTGACCCAGGTGCTTACAATGACTGACAGCAAATTCAGGTCAGTAGTCAGGCCCGAAAAGGTGCTCCATCCAATAATTGCACCCACCACAGCCTGACTTGTTGAAACCGGCAAGCCGTATTTTGTCATCACAAATACAGTGATCGCTGCACACAATGCAACAGTAAAAGCGCCTGCCAGGGCATTGACCGAGCCAAGCCGCGAAAGGGTATCGGAAGTGCCCTGCCCCTGAAAAACCGCACCCAGCACAACAAAGATACTGGCTATAATTGCAGCTTTTCTAAACCCAAGCATCTTCGATCCAACGGCAGATCCGAAAATATTGGCCGCGTCATTGGCGCCCAGCGACCAACCGAGGAAAAGACCACTGGACAGAAAGAGCAGAAAGAGCATCTTTTCTTAGTTAAATGGTTCTTTTTATAGCCATGATGGAAAGCACATCCGCAGTTTTTTCAGCAGCATCGGAGAGGATTTCAATATGAAGGGTGAAATATCTCAGGTGAAACCGCTCACTCAGTTTAAGATTGGGCATGTCATGAAATACCCTTCTTTTTATGGCATCGGCAAGTTTATCAGCTTCCTTTTCATAAAGATAAACCCTGTGAAGCTTTTCTTTTACTGATTCCGGGTCTCTGAAATACGCCCGGGCGGCCGGGATTACTGAGTCTATTGCCGCCCCCGATAATTCAGTAAGTTTAACGAAATCCTGATTGAGTTCAGCCGGTATAAACGGAACTTCTACATCAAACTGGAACAGATTTGTTTTAGCAAGGTCTATTATATTGTCTAATTCTTCCAGTAAGCGCAATATGTCGCCCCGGAGTTGAGGCATGAGTGACTGGGTGTATAAGATGTTTTCTATCTTCCTTTTAATAATATCCGCTTCAGTTTCAAGCCCTGACAGCGTCTGCAGATTATTAACAAAATTTTCCCGGTTGCCATACAGGTAATTTTTAACACCTTCTTTAAAGATGATCATCCCCTGATCGATGATATCAAGGAAATTTTCGATGAGTTCTATCGATTTGCTGGCATGTTTGAATAGTTGCATGGTCGGCGGATTAATAATGGTCAAAACTAGTAATATTTTTTTTGCTTATTCCCTTAAGTGTTAATTCTGGAATTTGCCTATACAGACTGAATGTATAGTACATTACAAATATAAAATATTAATAAACAATGCAATAATAATAATGTGTAGAGGATTAATGTCAATAAAGTGTCAGGATGAACATTTTCTGTAGAGTTTTAGTAAGGAGTATTTTTATGCTCCGGGATCAAAATTCAGAGTGCGCCTCTACAGAAAATATGGAATATTTACTAATTTCGTGCTGGTTCTTTAACTTATATAATAGTCCTGAATTTATATAAAAAAGAATTTTGATAATTGCGGTTTTTTTTCCGGATTGTCAGTTAATAGGAACACGAAATGTCCTGTCCCTGCCGATAGGAAGACATCATTTTCCTGCCGGCTGACAAAAAGTATTTTTTGCTTAAGTTTTTCTGATAACAAATCACGCTGATTGAGGATATGCCCGGATTGTAATTGGCAGCAAATAATATTT
>JAAXUD010000416.1 GCA_013336205.1 Lentimicrobium sp.
CACTGCAAACGAAGTGTTTTCGTCTACCTTCCCACTTCTGCCTGCCTCTTTAACCCCATAGCCTCTGAGTAGTACAATACGGTCGTCAATTGTAATTGCAATAGCCATTCCCGGCACTTTCCATTTGTCCAAGGCTTCTGAGAAATACTTATCAAGCTTATCAGTTATCTGACTTTCCTGTGCTGCTGATTTTAAAGTGGCTGCGAGCGCCATTATAATTATCAGGGAATATTTAAACAGCAATTTCATCTGGTGTGTATTTAATTTACATGATTGTCTGAAAATAACGTCCGGTCAAAAATACAATGTTGACTTGTGAAAACAAAATCAATCATGGCACAATCCCGATAGCCATCAGTGAGAGGGAGCTACAACTGTACTGTGGGTATGCCAGATGCTCTGAATCAGATAAATAAGCATGAATTCAGGTTCAGGAATTTCCGAAAATTGGAATTCGGCAGGTAAGATGAATAGAGAATATGCATGTAGGTAATATTTGCCGGAATATGCTGATAGCGCTCTTATGCAACTCAGATTAGGATTGAGGTTAGCTAATATGCTCAGGGTGACAAATGGCTGGATTGATGCCAAATGCGAAGTGGCAGAACCTGGCACAGGATAATCCAAACCCTCTCAGACTGATATCCATTGAAATTGATTTGTCAGGTTTACCCGCCGTTTTTCAGGCGGGCAGGCTGAACCTTAACCCATAAAATAATGTTATCTGATGCTTTTCACCGTAGAACAATGATAATCAATCAGGCCTTCTATGGCAGAACGGTAAATTTTATCAGTGGTTATTCCGGCTTTTAGTGCCGATTCAAGCAGTAGGTCGTGAAAATAGAAAGCAATTGAACCTAGGAAGTTCACTTTAACCGATTGGTAGTTGCTGTATTTGCTGACATTGATCTTAAAAAACTCGTCAAAAGAACCCGTAACAAGTTTCCTTAAATAGGGATGTTCAATGTTATCGAGAATAAATGGACTGAAGGAAGCCAGAAAACGGCTTGGCCGTGGTTTATTGTAAACAGCATCCAAAACTGATTCAACCGTTGGATTGTATGTTTGGTTAAAACTGTTAATTAAATCATGAGGTACATTTCCATGAAAGTAATCGCTGATCAGTTTTTTTCCCATATAGGCGCCACTGCCTTCGTCGCCAAGCAGGTAACCAAGAGAAACAACACTTTCCGTGATTTCCGTTCCGTCGAATAAGCAGGAATTGGAGCCGGTACCCAGAATACAGGCTATTCCGGCTTCATGTCCGCACAGAGCCCTGGCAGCACCGAGCAGGTCGTGATGAACTTCAATTGTTGCCTGTGTAAAAAAATCGTTCAGCACATTGTCAATGGTCTGACATTTCTTCTCAGTTGAGCATCCTGCACCGTAATAATAGATTTCCTTAACTTTATCAGGATATATGAATGGATAAAGTTCTTTAACCAAAACTTCATTTATCTCCCTGGCAGTCATTAAATAAGGATTAATGCCTATCGTTTGAATGGTCTTTCTTTCGCCATTAGAATCAATTAAACACCAGTCTGTTTTTGTAGAGCCACTATCTGCTATCAATACCATACATTCCTATTATTAATTTCAAAGATTTAAAAGATTTTAAAAATTTTAATAATCTGCGGTGCAAAAATAAGGAATCCAACAATAACTGACACTATTGAAACCCATAATACAGCAGCTGCTGCTATATCTTTTATATCTCTGATCTGTTTGCTCAGATTTGGTTCGACAAAGTCTGCAAGTTTCTCAATAGCAGTGTTTATCATTTCCGCTGCTATGACTATCGAAAATAGAATCAGTATGATAATCCAGTTTGTCGAACTGATTTTAAAAAGGAATCCGGCAAGAATCACCAATAATGCGGTAAAAAAGTGTATCCTTATATTTCTTTCATCCCTGATTGAAATAAAGATTCCGCGAAAGGCAGCCTGAAATGATTTTAAAAGATTCCGGTCTGAGTTGGTTTTTGGCATGATAAAGCTTTAGCAGTCAATAAATTTAGGAAATTTGTTTATTATATACAATATTATTCAAAAGTCAGGCAGGGCAGGATGTTTGAAATAATTGAAATTATGGATTAATGGAATGATATGAATAACAGTTCAATAGATGTTTGCAAGTAGTTTGTAATGCAATTCCCTTTGACAACCTAGGCGAGTTTAAGAAAACTGCATAACTATCGCCAGTCAAGGTCTAAAGACTATTCATTCGATCTCATCTGAATCGTGGTAAAAAAATATAAACAAGGGTATATTTTCTTTTTGTTAAACAATTGTTAACCAAATGTAAGCAAAAACACCCTTTTTATGCTTAAAATGCTGTAAAACTTGTGAACAAAAAAAAGGCTTTCATCTCTGAAAGCCTTGATATCATTGGGATTTTGTCTGTGTAGCGGGGACGAGGAACGATCTCGTGACCTCCGGGTTATGAATCCGACGCTCTAACCAACTGAGCTACCCCGCCATTGTTTTGGGAGTGCAAATTTAGCCATTTTCTCATGAATCACAAGCGAACAACCCAATTCTGGTAAAAAAAATCCGGAATATCGTCGTATTAGTGTATTTAACCGGATTAACTCATTGGATAACAAATGAATATTCCTTTTAGATTTTTGAATTTAAGCACCTGAACTTAATAATCCTTAGTAGAAATCTACAAAAATTTACAGATAAATGAAGTTGACTGGAATAATTACTATTCTTAGAATCAACCTGGATATTATCAAAAAGATCTCATCTCTACCCAATTGGATTATATCCGTTGGATTTATAAGTGCAAAAAAAAAGCCCGGTTTATTGGGCTTTATATCTGCATTAAATTATTTTCTATTCTATCACCAGGTGCTCTTCTTTATATACTACGCCTCTTCTCCTTAAACCTTCAAGTAAAAAGCTGACAATCTTAGGATCTTTTCCAAGGTATTCCGGAGCAGAAACTCCTCTGTGGGAATAAAGGCCCTGAGCAAGCATCCTGGCCGCCATCGTAGCTGTGTAGCCAGTTGTGCGTGCCATGGAATGAATACCGGTTTCCTGATCAAAACGATCGTGAAGATTCCAGGTGTAACGGTGCCTGACACCATCTTTTAGGCCTTCTGTAATCACCTGCATTATGGTGAGATCTTCTTCGCCTTCCTGTAACTTCCATTTTGGGAAAAGCAGGCGCGCTGTGAATTCAAGCGGACTGATCATTACACCATTAATACTGATAGGTTCTTTATCGAAAAATCCAGTATCGCGGAGGACTGCCATTTTCTCGATGTGTCCCTTGTAGCGCAATGTTTTTTCAATCATATAGTCGCCCTTGATGGTAGTCGCCAAAGTTCTGAGTCCATCACTGTTAAAGGCCTCCAGAGTACCGATGCCAGGGAAGTTTAAAAGTTCAGGGTCGGATAAAGCTTCTCTGATCACCATTCTGCCGCCATCTATATAGCGGGCAGGACGGGTGTATTCTTCAATTACATCTATGGGTGAAAATACCGCTTTGTATTCAAAAGGCCAGGTTCTTACAACAGGTAATCCTCCAACATAGGTGATTCCTTTTTCAAGGGTATCGAGCAGCGAGGCTCCATATCCAATCAATACATTACTCATTCCGGGTGCTACGCCTATGTCGCAAATTACCGTCACACCCTGTTCCTTTGCTTTTTTGTCCAGTCCGAACATATCTTCAGGAAAAAAGGCGATATCGATCACGTTTTTTCCAAACTCA
>JAAXUD010000417.1 GCA_013336205.1 Lentimicrobium sp.
GAAAATTTTGTCCACTCTGGGAATACTCTCTGTACCATAAGCCAAAGCAGCAATGGCCTGTGCTCCGCCAACCCTGAATATCTCTTTTATGCCCAGAAAGTAAGCCGTATATAAAACCGCTGGATTTATATTCCCGCTTTTATCAGGAGGGGTGCACAACACAATGCGCTTGCATCCGGCAATCGTGGCAGGGATGGCCAGCATCAAAATTGTGGAAAACAACGGGGCTGAACCGCCCGGTATATATAAGCCCACATTTTCTATGGCCACACTTTTTCGCCAGCAGGTAATGCCGGGCATAGTTTCTATTGGCGGCTCCATGCTTTTCTGAGTAGCGTGAAAAGTGCGGATATTTCTGGCAGCTATGGCAAGTGCTTCTTTTAATTCTTCAGGAACCTGTAATGTTGCCGCCTCAATTTCCGAATCGCTCACTTTTAATATTTCCGGATTTACCTTATCAAACAGAAAAGTAAATTCCTTTAAAGCACGATCGCCTTCGAGTTGTACCCGCTCAATTATATTTTTGACTTTTTCTTCCAGGTTTTCGGCACTCAAAGCAGGCCTTTTACAAAGTGCTTCCCATTCAGAATACCGGGGATTTAGTATCGTGTTCATTGTATTCCTGTTTAGTTTTAAAGAATCATTTTTTCTATCTGTACAACTAAAATTCCTTCTGCACCCGCTTCTTTCAATTCATCTATGATGTCCCAGAATTTGTCGTCGCTGATCACAGAATGCAAGCTGCTCCAGCCTTCTTTTGCCAATGGCAAAATAGTAGGGCTGTTCATTCCTGGAAGTATTTGAATGATTTTCTCCAGCTTGTCGTTGGGGGCATTGAGTAGGATATATTTGTTCTCTTTTGCTTTGCGGACTGAACGAAGCCGGAACAACAGCTTGTCTAAAATTATTTGTTTGTCTCCATCCAGATTCTGATTTGCAACCAATACAGCCTGGCTGTTTAATACGTTTTCTACCTCTTTCAGCCCATTGGACAGCAGTGTGCTTCCACTGCTTACAATATCACAAATTCCATCAGCCAGGCCTATCCCAGGCGCAATTTCCACGCTTCCTGAAATCACTTCAATTGTTGAATCGATGTTATTATTCCGGAGATAATCAGAAAGAATGTTTGGGTAGGAGGTTGCTATCCTTTTGTTGTTAAAAAAGCTCAGGCCTGTGTAATTTATTTCTTTCGGAACAGCTATACTCAAACGGCAAGCCGAAAAGCCTAGTTTTTCAACAATGCTGATATTTTTCCTGCTTTCGAGGAAAACATTTTCGCCGACAATTCCGATATCTGCAACATGTTGTTCTATATATTGCGGAATATCGTCATCCCGGAGAAATAAGATTTCAATAGGGAAATTACTTGATTTGGTAATCAGCTTTCCGCCTCCGTTGGGAAATCTGATGCCACATTCTTCTAAAAGAACGATGGATTTTTCACTTAGTCTGCCGCTTTTTTGCAGGGCGATTTTCAGTTTGCTCATTCAGGTTTGTTTTTAATTGTTTGAGCAAACCTGAACCCGGGAAAATCGTAGAAAAGAAAAACCCCGTCTGATTTACTCAAACGGGATTAGATATTATGATTTACAGCATATCTTTCTCAGCTCGCTTGAGTGCAAGTATGAAAATGATGATGATGTAACTGATTATACATTTTGCTTTTTTTTGACTCTGCAAAAATAATATTTTTTTGCACTTGAACGGTTGAAATTAAAAAAAGAAACTACAAACTCCAGAAATCTGACCGGCTCTTCCCTTTGTCGGCGGCAGAAAGAATACTAAAATACCAGACTAATTAACCGCAAACTTTACTGAAGCCATTGATTTTCCGGTTGAAATAATTCTTGCGATGTAAATGCCCGGGTTCAACTGAGAAAGGTATAAGTCTGCTTCGTTTCCGGAAATTTTGCGGTTGATCAGCAAACGACCTTCCGAGGTGAAGAGTTGAAGTTGCATATCCGGGTCTGCCGGGCGAATGTATTTTAACTGCACATTTCCCTGACCTGCCGGTATAGCCAGTAAAGTAGCTGTGGGAGCCATTCCGGGCGAATTTACGCCTACGGTGCATGACTGTGGAACACCGCCTGCTGCAATTACCAATGCATTAATACTGTCAGAAGCCGGTGGCCAGATATGATTATTTAGAATTGTGCGGTCTGGTGCGATCAGAATAACCGTGGGATAAGAAAGCACCTGGTAAGCATCCACCACATTGTTTCCTCCACCCTGCAATCCACTCACCGAAGGATATTCTGCACCCCAGATGGAATCAAAAAGACGAACAGCCTGATTATCGCTACCCCAGTTCATCCCCAAAAAAATAACGTTGCCACTGTTGCAGCCGAAATAATCAAAAGAGGCACTTATTTCAGAAGCATAGGTCTGGCAAGGCCCGCAATTGGTTGTAAAAAAGTCGAGCACTACATAATTTCCGGCATCCAGGTATTCATAAAGGTGATGTTGTCCACCATCGATATCTTTAACAGAAAAATCAAGCGCAGAGTCAATAGCTACCTGCGATTGAGCGGTTCCGGCCAATAAAAGAAAGAAGAGTATAATTGTATTGCGCATAGGTTTTACGGTTTGCTAACACTATTAAACAATGAAAGCAGCAAAAGTATTGCCGCAGGATGACAAATGCAAGTTTTTACATATAATCCGGTTGGATTTGAGGATTATCATGGCTGACGAGGGTAAACAAATATCACCAGAGCGCAAGCCTGGCAATAAATAGATTATCCCTGAGCTGAGTGATCAGAATGTAGCGAAAACCCCTTTACATGGGTATAAACTACAGATTTTGAACACTACAAATGTCTTGTTATTAAATGGGATAAAGCCCACCTTTAGTTTTGACGTCTTCAGGTTCGATTTTATCAGTTTCACAGCATTTTTCCCTTTATGCTGAAAGACCTGCTATAATTTTGCCGTATCAAAATGATAAACAAAAAAGATTTATGAAAATGACACTTCTCAGTATGATGCTCGCTTTTAGCCTGATTTTCAGCGCTTGCGATAAAAACAGTGACGATTCAGACAACACCAACAACACAGGTACTTCGGAGGACACCTACACAAATGTGGCTTATGCTTCAGTATCGGCATCGCAAAAAATGGACATTTACCTCCCGGCAGGTGATGGTCCGTTTCCCGTTGTTGTTCTGATTCATGGTGGTGCCTTTATGATGGGCGACAAAGGAATGGAATCAACAAACGCGGCCGCCCTCAATTCTTGGGGATATGCAGCCGTAAGCATCAATTACCGGCTGAGTGGTGAGGCCAGGTTTCCTGCCCAGATTGAAGATTGCAAAGCCGCTGTCAGGTTTCTGAGGGCAAATGCAACAACCTATAAAATTAATGCAGAAAAAATCGGCAGTTGGGGCGCTTCAGCAGGTGGAAATCTTTCGGCTCTTCTTGGCACCTCTGGTGGCATAGCCGAACTTGAAGGCAGCAATCCATCAAATGCTGCATTCTCATCTTCTGTTGTTGCTTCAGTAGATTGGTTTGGTCCGATAAATTTTTTAACCATGGATTCAGAAGCAACCGCGCTTGGATTTACGCTTTCAACCAACAATGCCAACTCACCCGAATCCAGGCTGATGGGTGCCGCGGTTCAATCCATACCTGCCGAAGTAGCCAAAGCCAATCCAACCACCTACATCAGCAGTGATGATGCAGCCTTTTTTATTCAGGTTGGCAGTAT
>JAAXUD010000418.1 GCA_013336205.1 Lentimicrobium sp.
TTTTTTTCGCTTGCTCTTGTTTATTTAAAATTATGTATTAATTTTGCAGTACCTTACGAGGGAATAATACTCCTTCTTAGCTCAGTTGGTTAGAGCATCTGACTGTTAATCAGAGGGTCGCTGGTTCAAGTCCAGCAGAGGGAGCAGAAAAGCCGGTATTTCCGGCTTTTTTTATTTTCAGCAATAGATTATGTGCATGCTGCTTTTACGACAGTCTTACCAATAAGTCCATCAACCGATGGTTGATGGAATATATGCTTTTCATTGCTTTACAGTCGGTAAGCAATCCATCTTGCTCAGGTTTTTTCAGGTAGACAAAAGTTGTCTCACGATGGGCGATACCCTTTTTGACCAGTAAGTCGATTTTCAGATAGGGTAATTCAAACATTAAATCCGGCAAAAAAAACAATTTTCTATTCCCATCCGACATGAAAACCTGATTATGTCGGATATTAAGCATATTCTCGACATCACGGAAGTAAAATTAGACAATATAATATAGTGTGGTAGTAATATTGGCAATTAGAGATCCTCAATATCAACTAAATACATTATGTATATCATAAGCATTTTGAATAGCGACAAATATTTGTTTGCTGATTTAAAACAGAAGGGATGTCAGTTATTTCATCTCTGCACTAAAATTGTACTTTAACCAGGGTGCAAATCAATTCCTTATTGAGCATTTGATTTAATACTGTCTGAAATCCGGATTAATAAATATTATTGATGCGTATCTATTTGTTTTTCTTTATATCTTTAACAGACTATAAAAGTGTATTTATACAAACAGATACTTTTATGCATAAAAAAAAGCCCACCTTATCACCCGGCGGTCTGGGATTATTCAATCGTCTTTATCTTATCATCGCTTTACTTTTCTATTCCGGTTTTTTGGCCGGTCAGAACTACAATGAAGCAAGACGGGCAGATTCGCTGAAAGTGGTGAAACTCAACGAGCGTTTTGACATTCTATTCAAAGGCAAGCAAACTGATGCCGCCCGGGCGGTTGTTGATTCAGCCTTTGCAATAGTTTCACCGGCAGGGTTGAACAAGCAGATTGCCATTTGCTACTTCAATTACGCATTGATAGAGAAGGAACTCAAGAACACAGATGGGTTTATCCGGAACATGGAAGCCACTATTCCCTGGTACCTCAAAGCAAAATATCTACCAGGTGTCGGTAGTGCCCATTTTTACATTGGCCAGGCACTCATGAAGAGTGATTATCCCAAAGCGATTGAACATTTTGAGGCATCGCTTGAAATCAGGACAAAAATACCCGACAGTGTGGGCATGGCCAATAACCTGATTAATCTTGGCACTCTGAATTACCAGTTAAGCAATTACAGTAAAGCCAACGACTATTTTTACCGCGCCCTGAACCTTGCCGGGCAAATGCATAACGATGCCATCAAGGCCATTGCGCTTAACAACCTCTCCAACATCCACAATAAGCTAAAGAATTATTCCCTGTCCCTTGATTACCTGGCGCAGGCACTTGAGATTCACCAAAAGTCAGGTAACCGGCAAAAACAAGCCCTGGTTCTGGCAAATTTCGGGAATACTTATTATGAGAAAGGCGATTATAAACAGGCCAGAAAATCGTTTGAACAAGCCCTGGCCATCCAGAAAGAAATTAAAGGCAATGAAGAAGATATGCTTCAGGCCTATATTAACCTCGGCATGGTGTTTAAAGCGGAAGGGGATACGGCGACAGCCGCCACTATGCTGAAGAAAAGTCTGGCCTTGGCCAGAAAAACCGGGAACAAACAAGCTGAAGCGGTGGTATTGAATAACCTGGGCTCCTTAAGCATAAAAAAAGACAATACAGAATCTCTGGGCCTGCTGCTCGAAAGCCTCAAAACATCCTCAAATTCAGGAGACCGCCGCATGATTCTGATTAATTATGATAATTTGCAACAATACTATAACAATAAGAAGGATTATAAAATGGCCTACAGCTACGCAGAGAAATACCAGTTGCTAAAGGATTCCATTTATGATGAGGAGATCGCGGAAACAATCATCGAATTACAAACCAAATATGAAACTGCTGAAAAAGAAAAACAGCTGGTTGTTTTTAAGAAAGAAAAACTTGAGCAGGAACTTGAGCTCAACCGGGCCAATACACTGAAATACGGGATGATCGGTTTTTCACTGCTTTTGTTAATTTCACTGGGGGCGCTTTATAGTCGTTTCATGATCAAAAGGCGCAGCCAACTGCAGCTTACCGCCATCAATGAAAAGCTGAATGCGTTGAACAGCACCAAGGATAAGCTTTTCTCCATAGTTTCGCACGATCTGAAAAACTCCATGTCAGGGTTCTCAGGCATTGTAAATACCATCAACAAAAAGTACGAGACCTTTAGCACAGATGAAATCAAATACTACATCGGCGAGATTACCGCGTCTGCCAATGCTATGAAAAGCCTGCTTCGCAACCTGCTCGACTGGTCGCGGTCGCAGCAGAATCTGATTAAAATTTACCCGTCTGAAATTAATGTACCCTCGTTGGTGAATGAATGCTTTTCTCAGGTGCGGCAGGAAATCAGGCAGAAAGGCATTGTATTAAAGTTGGATGCTGATGATGACCTCTCCCTTTTTAACGATAAGAATGTAGTTTATGCGGTGGTGCGCAATGTGCTGGTAAACGCGGTTAAATACAGTTATGAAGGCGGTTTGATTGAAATTAAATCTAAAAAACTGGAGGGGATTACCGAAATTTCTATCAAAGATCACGGCATGGGAATGGATAAAGATAAATTGGCAATGCTGATGAGTCCCAATGCTTTTGTAAAAAGCGAACCAGGTGTGGAAGGAGAAAAGGGTGCTGGCTTAGGCTTGATGCTTACCCGTGAACTGCTTGAAAAAGTCTCCGGAAAAATGGAAGTGAATAGCGTAAAAGGGGAAGGCAGCACCTTTCGCATCCTGCTTCCGGATTTGAAAAACCTTGAAATTCCAGCAATGGAAATCATATAAAAAATGACAATGCAGATTAAAGTTGCTGTAGTTGACGACCACCGCATTGTGCGGGATGGGATAAAGGCCATTCTTGCCGGAAACCCTGATATAGAATTGATATTTGAGGCAGCATCCGGGGCTGAACTGAAGGCGATTGCCGACAATGTGAAGCCCAACCTGGTGTTGCTCGACATCGGGCTACCAGATACTTCCGGTATTGAGCTTATCCATTTTGTCAGGGAAAAGTTGAACAGCCGGATTCTGATCCTTACCGCTGAAATGGAAGAAGATATTATTTGCAATGCTGTAGAAAAAGGGGCGGACGGTTTTATGAATAAAGACTGCTCGGGTGACGAGCTGCTCACAGCCATTCGGACCATTATGGATGGGGAGTCCTACTTCGGACAAAACCTGTCATCCATTGTGTATCGCAGCTTCAGGAAAAAGATCAATGAACTGAACAAGGTTCACAACATGCCGGTCCTAACCGATCGTGAACGTCAGATTATTCAGGAACTCGCGGATGGGCTTAGCTTTAAGGAAATTGGCACCAAGCTTTTTATCAGTCCCCGGACTGTTGAGAATCACAAAAACAATATCCTGGAAAAACTGGAATTGAAAAACACCATTGAGCTGGTGAAATATGCAATAAAGCATAAGATTATTGTGTTGGAATAAGTTCCGCCGGGAGCTCCACCCCCTGTTCTTGTTTTTTAGCACCTTCGGCGCTTTTCAATATTAAAC
>JAAXUD010000419.1 GCA_013336205.1 Lentimicrobium sp.
CCCGCGAAATGCACAATGCTTCACCTTCTGTGATCATTAATCCGGGAAGGCATGTTACCTGGTATGGCGACGACACCCAACGACTGAGGGCAGTAGCCATATTGACTGCTTTGCTTGGTTCATGGGGCCGTCGTGGCGGATACTATAAGCCGGAAAAACTTCACCTTGAAACATTTCCTGTTCCTCCTTTCCCTGAGCCAAAACGTACCCCGGCCGAGGCTTATGGTGGCAAATATACGCTTGCCAATGAAGTGGTTGCGAACGGACTTTGTGATGCCACTATTCCTACCGTTACCAAAGCCTGTAATTTCAAAGCATGGATTGTAAACGGAACCAACCTGCTGGCAGCATTCCCCAATCAGGCCAATACCCTGGAGGCAATACAGGCACTTCAATTACTGGTGGTTGTAGATACAATGCCCATTGAATTAACCGGATATGCGGATGTGGTATTGCCTGAATGCACCTACCTTGAGCGCTACGATATGCTTCGCAACTCAGGCCACCGCCAGCCTAACCTGGCCCTGAGAATGCCTGCTATGGAGCCTAAATACAATACAAAGCCTGCGGCGTGGATTGCTAAGGAACTTGCAGGCAAGCTTGGATTAAGTGCCTGGTTTCCCTGGAAAGATATGGAAGAATTACTCGACTGGCAATTGAAACAGGCCGGTACATCGCTGGAGGAAATGAAACGGATAGGCGTTAAAAATTACCCGAGAGAAGCAGATGATCTTTATTTTGCAAAAGATGAAGAGGTGATATTTAACACGACTACCGGTAAAATTGAATTGTATTCCATCGATATGGAAACGGAAGGTTTTGAACCAATGCCGGTTTACACTGCCCATGAGGAACCACCCGAAGGATATTACAGGCTTAATTATGGCAGGGCGCCTATGCACACCTTTAGCCGTACGGCCAACAATCCCAACCTTACCGATTTGATGGACGAGAATGTTTTGTGGGTAAATCCAAAGGTTGCCAAACTCTGGGGTCTGGAAGCCGGACAAATGGTTAAACTTAAAAACCAGGATGATATCGTTTCTACCTTTGCCATTAAAGTCAGGGTTACCGAGCGCATCCGCTGGGATTCAGTTTATATGGTGCATGGGTTTGGGCACAACAATAAGAAAATGACCCGCGCCCACGGCAGGGGAATTAACGATACTGAACTGATTACCCGCATTCATATCGATCCGGTAATGGGTGGAACCGGAATGCGTGGCAACTTTGTTACTTTTATCACTGATTTTGAAAACTCAGGAAAGGAGGCTAAAGCATGAGATACGCGATGGCCGTTGATACGAAAAAATGCGTTGGCTGCAGCGATTGCGTCGTTGCCTGCCAGACCGAAAACAATGTTCCCATAGGCTTTTGCCGCGATTGGGTGGTTGAAGTTACCGATGGTACTTATCCGAAACTTGAAATTGAAATCAGGTCGGAACGCTGTAACCATTGCGAAAACTCTCCCTGTGTCCGTTGCTGCCCCACCGGTGCCAGTCATTATGCCGAAGGTGGCGTGGTGCTGGTTACGCCCCATAAATGTATCGGATGTGGCGCCTGCATTGCCTCCTGTCCTTATGATGCCCGTTACCCGCATCCCGACGGATATGTGGATAAGTGCACTTTCTGTTTGCACAACCGGGTTGAAAAAGGACTTGACCCCGCCTGTGTTTCGGTTTGCCCGACCAAGTGCATGTATTTTGGTGACCTCGACGATCCGAACAGCCCGGTTTCAAAAGTTTTGAAAACCCGCAAGTTTAAAACCTTGATTCCGGAAGCCGGGACCAATCCTCATTTATATTTCCTGATTTAACGTTCAAATCAATATGAGAGAAGAAATTATTGTCAGCGGACGCATGAATCACCTGATCGATCCGCAGTTACACATCTGGCACTGGCACATTCCTTTGTATCTTTTCCTGGGAGGGCTGGCCGCCGGAATCCTGTTTTTTGCCGCACTCTACACCATTCTCGGGAAAGAAAAGGAATATCCGACAGCCGTAAAAATTGCACCTTTCCTCACCCCGGTGTTGCTTACCGTTGGTTTGCTAGCCCTGCTCCTTGACCTGAACCATAAATTGTATTTCTGGCAGCTCTACACCACCATCCGGCTTCAATCGCCTATGTCGTGGGGTGCCTGGACCCTGATGGTGGTTACGCCGCTTTCAATTATCTGGTGTGCATTAAATATAAAAGAAGTATTCCCTTCCTGGGACTGGAAGTACAAATGGATTTATGAAGTGGATGCATTTTTCAGAAAAAACCTGATGGTGATTTCCTGGACAATGCTGATTTCAGCGCTGATTCTTGGGGTTTATACCGGTATTTTATTTTCTGCTTTCAACGCCCGTCCTTTGTGGAACACCTCCATCCTCGGTCCGCTTTTCCTCACATCCGGATTGTCGACGGGCGCTGCTGCGATTATTCTTATGAGTAAAAATGCGCACGAACGGCATAATTTTGCCCGCATCGACCTGATGCTGATCGGCATTGAGCTTTTTCTGATTGTCCACATGTTTATGGGATTCCTTGCCAGCACACAGGTGCACATCGAGGCAGCCTCCCTTTTCCTGGGCGGTCCTTATACCACGCCATTCTGGTTGTTTGTGGTTACCCTGGGCCTGGGAATTCCTGCTATACTTGAAATGCTCGAAATCAAAGGGTTTAAGATGCCGGCCTTTATTGCACCGGTTCTCGTAATTTTCGGAGGCCTGATGTTCAGGTTTATCATTGCTTATGCCGGCCAGGCAAGTCGCTGGCTCTATTAATCGAATTTTCAACTTACAAATTTCCATCTTTATGTCTGAAATGAAGAAATCGAAGTACATGAATCCTTACCTGGCCGGTGTGTTGCTGGGTTTGGTAGTCATTGCGGCCAATTTTATTTCCGGTCGCAGCGTAGGAGCCAGCGGAGCTATAAAAAGTGCTATTGTGGCCGGTGTTGAAACCCTTGCGCCGGCACATGCCGAAACAGCAACATTCTATAAGGAATTTACCGGGGGGCATTCCGGAAATCCCCTGAACAACTGGTTGGTATACCAGATGCTGGGCGTGCTGGTGGGTGGTTTTCTCTCCGGTGTTGTCTCAAAACGTCTTACCTGGAAGGTTGAGCACAATCCAAAAATCAAATCACGCACCCGGCTGATTTTTGCGCTGGCCGGCGGTATCCTTTTCGGGATAGGTTCGCAGTTTGGCCGCGGATGCACCAGTGGATCAGCCCTCAGCGGTATGGCAGTGCTTTCGCTGGGTGGGTTTATCTCCATGATGGCCATCTTCGGAACCGCCTTTGCCCTGGCTTATTTTTTCAGGAAACTGTGGATATAATCAATTGATAAAAAACAACCTCTAAAGAGATTTTTATATGGGACCATTAGTTGTTAACGAAATAATATCGGAAAACACCAACCTCCTGCTGGCTTTCTTCGTCGGCATTGGCTTTGGCTTTGTGCTGGAACAGGGCGGGTTTTCTTCTAGCCGGAAACTGGCCGGTGTTTTTTATGGTTACGATGCTGTAGTGCTTAAGGTGTTTTTTACCGGCGCTGTTACCGCGATGCTCGGGCTGCTTTTCCTGAGCCTGTTTGGCTGGATTGATCTTGGCCTGGTATATGTGAACGAGACGTATCTGTTGTCGGCTATTGTGGGTGGCGTTATTATGGGTGCTGGTTTTATTATGGGCGGTTATTGTCCGGGTACCAGTT
>JAAXUD010000420.1 GCA_013336205.1 Lentimicrobium sp.
CCTCGGTTTCTGTAGATGGGAAACCGAGGAAACAGACATGGCTGTGGGCTCCAGTACACCGGATTTAATGGCTTCATTCAGCCAGCCGGAGAAGAATTCAACCGGATCATTTCCCACCAATATTACATCAAGCGAATGCCTGATATAATCTTTCCTGAATTCAGCGAGGTTCATTTCGTTTTTTTCTAATTAACATAGCTGAATTGAAACTGTTCAGTTATCCCCGGATATTTATCTGATATCGTAGCACACAAACCGGAAAATTAAGGATTCTGTTATTCAACTCCTTTATAAATGCTCAGGATTGTGATTTTCTCTACCAACTTCCAAATGATTCCCTGAACGTTCCCCTTACACCAGTGATTAAAACCAGGCAGCCGGATTCATCAGGAAGTTTAACTTACCAGTGAATGGGTTTATCATTGAATATATTTTGCCCCATAATAATCCCTGACGTTTTTGACCATATATCGATGATAGGTGATGAATTTCTGCCACAGCTACAATCCATGCCTGGAGATAATAATTTCCCTTATATGGTATACTTACTCTTCCTGAAATTAAATAGCATCAAGTGATCAGGCTGAAAGTTATTTTCAGATTCATCATCAAAATCAGATTTGAATACCAATTTTAAATTGGAATACCCCGAAATCAGGAATGGATTGATCTGTGAATCATATAACATAATCACAATGTTGTGTAACAGTTTCAATAACAGACATGTATAATTTTACCATTCTATTTTAAGCTCTCATTTAGAAGGAATCCGATTAAATTTAAAAGGATTCCCTAAAATCCGGAGCTACAATAGTTCATAGTAATAGCATCGCAAACAATTGTCTGTCTGATAACTTTAAGCAGGCTAGTTTGGTTTTAAACTTTAAACAGGAGGATAAAAACTGCCATGACATACCTGACCAATAAATTTTCCAGACATGCGGCTGTAGTTGTGGTTATAGTTGCGTTTTACACTTGCACCAATACTGTTGCGGGTCAGATTTACGATATACGCGATCAATGGTACCTGGGGCCACAGTTTGGCTTAGTATCATTTTTCGGAGATTTGAGTGTGCATGATTTTGATCCGGTGAGAAAGCTAACCAACGAAAGCGATTTCGGATTGGGCTTAATGGCTGGTAAGTCAATAAACCGACTAATGGATGCAAGAATAAATTACATTCATGGCAGAATGAAAGGTTCAAATCCGGAGCTTGATATGAATTTTAAGAGTAACTTTGATGAGATAAGTTTTGGGTTAACAATCAGTTTGAGCCGGTTGTTCCAACCATTTAAAATTTCAAAATTAAATCTCATCGCTTCAGCCGGAGTCGGACTTATTAATTACAGATCAATAAAGTATAAATTGTCAACTGGCACTTACCTCTCATCAGAAGGCTATACGCAGGAAAAACAACCTGTTGGTAAAGCCAGTTCGTCGCTTACTATACCCATTGGTTTTGAATTAAACTATCGCATCAATCGAAATTGGATAGCATCAGGTGGGGTTACGTTTCGATTATACAATCAGGATCTGCTTGATTCTCAAATCGGTTCAACAGGAATAAACGATCGCTATACAGTTGCATCCATCGGACTTGCTCATATTTTCAACTCAATAAAAAAGAAGGCCTACCGAAATTCATATGAATGTCAGACTGGTTTTTGAAGTCGGTATGAAAGCAAGATAGAGAAATAGACCTTCATCATTGAGCAATATCATTCCTGATGAGGATTTCCTTTTAAAAAAGCGGTTGAAACAAACATGACTATCGGCTCATTTACTCCGCTTGCCAAGGCTTCTATTAAGCCACATAGTGCAAAAAGTCAAAGAACCATTAATGCCGTATTTGCATCTGAGAAATTTTTAGCGCTTTCCTTTTTAAAGTTTGATATTTAAGAGCCTGACTTTTTCTGTTTATCAGGGAAAAAATGAAACTGTTCACTTTATGCAGACCGGATTTTAAGCCTACTTTTGTACACTAAAAATCAAACTAAAACGATGAATAGAATTTCAACCTGCCTGGTGGTCTTTTTTTTAACAATTATCACAGGTTTATCAGCACAGTCAGTTTCAACAGAAGCCGAATATCTTGAATTTATCGGAAAGGAAAGGCTAGAAAAAGATAAAGCATTTGCAGAATCCAATGATTCGCCGCTTGATCCGAAATACAAACCAGAGTTTAAAGGGCTGAATTATTTTAAGGCTGACTTTAAATGGTATATAACCGCGCGCATTGAGAAATTCTCAGACCCTGACACCATCAGGATGAAGACAACAACCGAAAGGCTACCACTGTATCTGGTTTATGGAAAAGCATATTTCATCCTGGAAGAAAAAGAATTCTCACTCACAATCTATCGAAACATTGGTTTAATGACCAAGCCTGGCTTTGAAGATTATTTGTTTGTTCCATACAGGGATGAAACTTCTGGAAATGAAAGCTATGGAGGAGGAAGATACATGGATGCAAGGATAATCAACGGCGATAAAATAGTCCTCGATTTCAACAGGGCTTACAATCCTTATTGTGTGTATAATAAAAAGTACAGCTGCCCGGTACCTCCTTCTGAAAATTATCTTTCAATCCCAGTTAATGCCGGTGAAAAAGATTTCGGTCATTAAATAACAAAAGTGGAAAGCTACTTGTTAGTTAATAAATAAGACTACCTCTGGGTTTTTGCAATGTTTTCAGCACTGATGAGTAGATTAAAAGGAACACAACTATATTATAGTCTCTCTATTTTACTGGTATTGTTTACAATAACAAAACCAGTATACAGCCAGGTCTATGATATTAAGGATAGTTGGAACTTTGGCCTGAAAATTGGCCTGGCCTCCTTTTTTGGCGATTTAAGTGTGCATGATTTTAACCCGGTCCGGAAATTAACTGATGAGAGTGATTTTAGCATTGGTTTTCAAATTGGAAAATCATTAAGTTCCCTTGTCGATTTGAGAATTACATACCATCTCGGAAATATGAAGGGTGCTAATCCGGAGATGGATATGTATTTTTCCAATAAATTCAACGAAATCAGCGTGGAATCAGCAGTTAGTCTGAGCCGGATACTCTGGCCTGAATCCGTATCGGGGTTCAACCTGACCCTGAATGCCGGTTTGGGATTGATTCAATACAGATCTATAAAATACAGATTAAGCGATAACTCATATCTGTCATCTGAAGGGTACAATCCTCAGGAAGAACCAGAAGGTGAGGCCAGTCTGTCAATGGTTTTTCCGGTTGGTGCCGGATTAAATTATACAATAAACCCACAATGGATCATTACCAGTGATTTTGCTTTCAGGTTGCATAATAAAGACTTACTTGATTCGCAGATTGGAGAAACTGATATAGATGACCGTTATTCTATAGCTTCCATAGGTATCATTTATGTTGTAAATCCGGTAAAAATAAGATCCCGGCGATCAATGAAATGTCCGGATGATTTTTAGATCCCCTGTTAAGAATAACAAAAGTTTGTTAGTTCCTTCACTGTGACAAATCAGCCTAAAGGCCTTTTGTTAATTTATTGATTTTTTCTACTAATTCGTGATACTTTTTGCCTTCATTCTCGGCTTTGATCTGCAATTTCCCGGCAAGGTTCATCAGGCTGTTACGTTCATCGGAAAGCGATTTTATTAATTGTTTCAAATCATCAATATTATCAGATAACTCAGCAGTAGGTATTCCATCTGTTGG
>JAAXUD010000421.1 GCA_013336205.1 Lentimicrobium sp.
TCAGAACAAAGACTATTTATTCTGATCCCGATAGCTATCATGACTATCGGAACGAAGACTATTTCTCTCCATTTAGGTAAATTTTGGTTTAAACAGATGTCTATTTATGTTATGTTTGTATAAAATAAACCATATGGCTGCAAAGAGTTTGACCCTCAAGGTGTTTTTGATGTTTGTGAAACTATTGATTGCAATTGTCATCGCAATCGCAGGTTTTTTTGTTTATCAGACCATAAGTGAGTTTGACCCTGAACCGGCCGAGCCTGTTGCGATACCCGCTTTAGCCACTACAATCCCTGACACCATAACAATAACTACCTACAATATTGGCTATTGCGGTCTCGGGGCTGAGATGGATTTCTTTTATGAAGGTGGAAAGATGGTAAGACCGGAAAAGGAAACTTTCGATAAATACCTGAGTGGAGTTATGGGCAGACTAAGTACGTTTGAGGAATCAGACTTTATTCTGTTACAGGAAGTTGACACCCTGGCCAAACGAAGCTGGTATGCCAATCAATACCGCTTGATAAAAAATAAATTTTCTGAATATCATTCGTTTTTTACCCTGAATTACAAAGCCTGGGTTCCTATGCCGGTATTGCAGCCAATGGGAAAAGTTCATGCAGGAATAATGACATTGGGTAAGTCTGTGCCGGTCGAAGCAGCAAGGCATGCTTTCGCGACTGGCTATTCATGGCCGATGAGCTTGTTTATGCTCAAACGGTGCTTTCTTGAAACAAGGTATGATGCTGGAAATGGCAAGCAGCTGGTGCTGTTGAATACCCACAATTCAGCTTTCAGCGATGCGGCTGAAATCCGTGATAAAGAACTGGCTCAGCTCAGTTTAGTTATGAATGAAGAGTATGCCAAAGGAAATTATGTGATAATAGGGGGTGACTGGAACCAGAATCCTGCAGTTTTCGATAGCACAGCGGTGTTGGATAATTACCTGGTAAAAACCATAAAACCACCTATTCCCCGCGATTTTCTTCCGGAAGGCTGGACTTATGCCTATGATCCGACCCATTCAACCAATAGGGATGTAGATATTCCATATGTTGATGGTAAAACCAAAACAACGCTCATTGATTTTTTTGTGCTCTCCCCAAACATCAGCCTTATCTCTGCTAAAACTACCCCAACTGGTTTTGTGGAATCAGACCATCAGCCGGTAACTGTAAGATTGGTTTTGCAGAAATGATGAAAATCTTCGGGTAAAAGTTGCAAGAGACTATTATATTTAAGCAACTATTAATCAGCTATTTAATTTGCTGTAAGACATTTAAATAAAAAACAAGTCCGAAGCGATTCCATCGGCCAGCAATTTGCCTTTTTGCGTGAGCGTAACTACCGAACCGATTTTTTCAATGCAGCCAATCTCAAGCCAGGGTGCCATGTTTTCGGAGAAGTAGCCGGCATATTGAGCTCCGTACTTCAGTTTTATTACCTCAATATCACATCCCCACATGGTGCGTAATCCGGTCATTACAAACTCATTGTATTGCTGCTCCCTGGTAAGTGTTTCTGATTCGGCAGGTAAGATATTGTTATTAACAGAATCGAGATAATCTTTTATTCCTGACACATTCCATTGCCTGGATTTCCCGTTGAAAGAATGGGCAGATGGTCCAAGCCCCAGATAGGTTTCGCCTTTCCAATAGGCGGTGTTGTGCTTTGCAAAATGCCCTGGAAGGCAGTAATTTGAAATTTCGTAATGAAGATAACCACGCGCCTGCATAGTTTCCATTAAAATTTCGAACTGCCGGGCCGACTGCTGTTCATCAACCGGGGTTGCTTTTCCCTTTTTGATCATTAAATCCAGCGCTGTTCGCGGCTCAATCGTGAGTGCATAGGCTGAGATATGGGGAATCCGGAGGTCAAGCGCTGTATTGATGTTGAATAACCAGTCTTGGTCTGACAAGTCAGGGATACCGAAAATCAGATCAAGGGTCAGGTTGTTGAATCCGGCATCTTTTGCCAGATACAGGCAGGCAATAGCTTTTTCGGCATTGTGAACCCTGTGTAGGTATTTCAGGTCTTTGTCGAGAAACGACTGTATGCCTATGCTTAGCCTGTTGATTCCCATGGTTTTCCAGAGCGCCAGGTTTTCAGTTGAAATATCATCAGGATTGGCTTCCAGGGTTATTTCTGCGGCAGTGTCAATGCTGAAGTTTTGCTGTAATCCGGTCATTATTTTCTCCAGTCCGGAAGATTCCAGCATCGAAGGGGTTCCGCCCCCAAAGTAAATTGTTTCAATAGATTGCTTGCTGGTATAGCTGCGTTGTAATTTCATTTCAAGGCAGATAGCATCAATCATGGCAGGCATGGTTGCACGCGAAGCAACAGAAAAAAAGTTGCAATAATGGCATTTCTGCCTGCAGTAGGGAATGTGGATGTAAATACCTGCCATAGGGCAAAGGTAGGACTAAAGTTTATTCCTGATAACGGACCTGATTTTAATTGGTTATTTCGCTTCGTTTTGCCAGATTCAGGAATTCCGTTTTATGGATAGATCACAACACCGACCCTGTTGATATGTGCTTTTAACGCTTCATTGCTGATATCATCATAACTTATAACATCAAAAGTATATGGTAATAAGGTTTCATCGTTCAATTTTCCTGAAAGTGTCATCACATGATCAGTTGAAATGCTCCAGACGGCAAGGTCAATATCGCTGCCTGGCCTTTGCGCCCCTTTAGCTCTTGATCCGAAAACTACTACTTTATTTATCCCGGGTATTGACCTGATAATGGTTGTTATTGTTTCAAGATCACCTTTTAATAATCCCAGTTTGCTATCCATTCAGATTGCTTTTTAAGTAATTGTAAACCTGTTGAATAGCCATGTAATAATTGCCCCTGATTATTTTAACGGCAAGCTTTGCTACTTCTTCGTTATAAGTATGCGATAGCTCGTTTCTTTTTTCGAGCATATGAATCCAGGTATGACCGTCTGAAATAATTTGGGTGCGAAATCCTTCCTTAATAACCTCCCTTGGAAATTGTGTAACAATTCCTTGCTCTGATAAAAAATCCTTGATTGTTTTCCATCCCAGCTCAAAGGTAAATTCAAATGCCTGAACCAGTCCACTCGTCTCAATTGGAGTATAATCCTCTTTTTTTACTGCTTCCTGAAAGAAGATAAATGCTTTTTCGAAATTTTGAAAACGTTGCTTCCAACGGATGTCAGGTTGCTCCATAATATTAATCTTATAATTGTCAGGGAAAAAGTTAGTTATTGGTTAACTACTGATTTTATTCAGGATTCTGTTTCAATGTCGTTTAGTTATGAGAAAGAAGAAAAAATTAACCGCAGAGAACCGCAAAGATTATCGCAGGAACCGCAAAGAAATATAGAACTTATTTGCTCTTCGGCCCTTTGCGTCTTCTCAGCGCACAGTTCGGCATCGCTTTGCGTTTAAAAACACTTCAGCATCCAATATCCTTAATTAAACGATATTGGATTCTGATTGCTCAATTTCCTACAACCACTCTTATTCCCAAAGGGATTATTTCAAAATTCATTGGGGTATGTCCGAGTGATTCGCCATCGGTTTCAAGGAAGAGGGCCGGATCTGAATCAATTTCAACTTTAGCACCTCTGAAGGTTTTTACCTGTGGCATACTCAGGAAGGAGCCATCATAGAGTTTTTTTACACTCTTGATAACCACGAAACGGCTTACCCGGGTAATAATG
>JAAXUD010000422.1 GCA_013336205.1 Lentimicrobium sp.
ACAAACACTATGGTCACCCGATCAGGATATACTTACTGTTTGTGTATGCCAGAATGTTAATACAGGACTTGTAATCAGGCCAAGGTTAATCGGTGGAGTAATGAGACGGGTTTTATTATCGCCTGTGGTTAAATCTTTTAAACATGCATTGTAAGTCCCACCATGTGCTGTAGCGGGATACCCTGTTCCATTCCCCGTTATAAATGTCCAGAAAATTCCAGAACTGTTTACTTGTTCCTGGGTCCAGCAGGCCGGAATAGATCCTCCGTTTTCAAAACCTTCGTTCCAGGGGAAATTGCTTATTGTTCCACATAGAGTACTGAATGTCAGATCCTCCCCATAATAAGTACCACTGGCATTTGTTGCATAAGCCCTGATATGATACATTGTGTTTGATGACAAAGGTGAAACAGTGCTGGTAAAAACACCCGTTCCGGAGCCATCCTCTGTATGGGGATCTGCCGTTGTCGGATTGGCAGAAGTTGACCAGCAAACCCCGCGCACTGTTACAGCAGAACCACCATCACCCGTAACATTTCCACCTGATACCGCTGAGTTCAGCGTAACAGCAGAAGCAGCAGTTGTGGTAACTGTTGCTGCACCAGGTGTAAAAGTAATATCACCTCCATAGGAAGTGCCATCACTGTTTGTAGCCACTATCCTGTAATGATAAGGTTGCCCGGCTGTCAAACTGGTCAGATTTTCACTGACCGCGACAATGGATGTTCCGGCGCCAATGGAATTAACAGCAGTTGAATTACCATAGGAAGCGGAGGTTCCCCATTCAAAATAACAGGTTGTGGCCAAACCATTGGGATTCACGGTTGCGTTTATAGTTGCCGATGAAGCAGTAACAGCGGTCGCAGGAAGTGTGACCACGGCCGGATCGTTTCCGAATTTAAAGGAAGCAATTTTTGTTCCTTTGAGTGATCCACCCGCTTTAACATACTCACTTGTGAACCAGAATGTCTGGTCATCAGTCGGATCAACAGACAGTAATGCATAGTCGCCCCATCGGTTATAGCTAATCTGGGCCACAGTGCCATTGTGAATAATTTCTTCAGGAATGTCCATAACTCCGCTTGCAATGGCATAAGCACTGGCTGATTGACCGCAATAGCGTATTCCTGGATAAATTGTGGAACTTGAAATGGAATAGCCCATTCCAATTTTTCCACTTCCATTCAACATAATGCTACCCATCCATCTTGAATGAATATCCGGAGCAAAAGTACCCTGCTGACGAATAGTCCAGGTGGTGGAGGGTGGGGTTTTCCTCAGCTCATACCAGCGGATGCCGGCATGATTGGTGGCATCCACATCAACAGTATGGCAACATACGATTGTCTGATAACTTCCGAAGTTACGGTATTGTGGTGCATTCATGATCACCTGGGGAACACCGTCGAGCTTCTGTGAGTTGGGTTGGGTTATATCATCCCATGATGGGGTGAACTGACTGTCAAATGCAGTAACATTCAATTGCTGAACTCTGTTAAAAGTGGAAGACGAAGGCGTTGTCCAGTTTACGGCCAACTCATAAAGCCAGAGTTGATCTGTACCACCGGCAACCGCATCATCGTTAAAGGCAATAAACATTCCGGGCATTCCGGCAGGTGCAGAAGCACCATCGTTGTCGAGAGGCGGCACACACAGGAATCCCGAACCCGGTCGCCATGGATTGTCAAAAGCCACCATCTGTGCTGGCTGTCCATTCAGCATTTTAGACCTTTCCATCACATAGATATCATTACCGGAACCAGTGTTGGTCCCCATATAGTAACCATCCTGCCACACGCCTATTTTTTCGTAGTCGGGCGTGTCAGTTACATCGAATGAATACTGATACCAGGTACCTGTTGGATCATTGGTAGATGAAACAGCTACCAACATCAGGTCATTTGATCCGCAAAGCGAAAACTCAACGGCAACCCAGCGGTTGGCCTGTTCATCGTATTGAATCAGGGGATCACCATCGTTACAAGTTGCTCCCGCTACAGAGCCAAACAGCAGGTTCATATTGGTAGGCCCGGCCAGCAAAGTGCCGGTTTTGTTATAAATGGCATAGGTGGTATTTACAGTTTGCATGTAGTGATTGGGACCTGCTGTCCCATTGCAATCCGGAGGGTAGGAAGAGGTTGCTTGTCCTTCAAAATTTACGATTGGCGCTTTTCCTCCGGCTGATTTTCCCATAGTTTTCTGCCAGGCCTCATCGGGGCCTTTGGGTAAAGCGGTTTCAGCATAGGGATAAATACGTGGTTTGATTACTTTATTGGCGGCTTTCCTGAAAGCCTTCTCTTTCATCAATTCAATTTCTTCCGGGGTAAGTGCCGGGAAGTCTCTGAGCGGAGGAGTTTCGCCCAGGAAAACACCATTAATAATTATCGTCGGATTAGCCGGAATGTCCTGTGCTAAAATCTCTTGAAAACAAAGACCCAGCATGAATACTGAGAAAACAGTAACGAAGTGCTTCATTCTAAATGAATTTTTAATAATATGTTTACAGATAGTGAATAAGTCTCCCGGGAGACCTCAAATGTATAATTTCATTTTAATTAAATTGTAACCAGGTAATAATTTCTAATTGCCTGTAAAGAATAAATATTGTTAAAATAATAAATCAATTCCCAAACAACACTCCTTGAATTGAGCGTTGAAAAGCTGAACAGATTAAAGTTATTATTGGAACATCTTAACAGCAATGCAACAAGCGATGGGAATCTATTCACTTCAAAATAAATATCAGGATAAATATCCTATTAAATTGATATTCAAGACTTTTGCCAAGCAGAAGCAAAAACCAACCTAGCCATCGCAAATAAAAAATGATTCATGAATTATTGTTTCATCAGGAAAAATAAGGAGCAGGGGCTGCTAAGTGCCGAAATTTCCTGATAAGCATAAAATTTCGCTCTCATTCTGGTTCGTTTCAAAAAAAATCACGTAGGTTTGTTCCATAAAATTCATTAAAATCATTGTTATGAAATATACTGCATTTACTGCGCTTCACGAAGCATTTGGCGCTAAAATGGTTGAATTTGCCGGGTTCTATATGCCGGTTCAATACGAAGGTTTACTTGCCGAGCACGAGACAGTCCGGAAAGCCCTTGGAGTATTTGATGTATCTCACATGGGTGAATTCTGGGTTAAAGGCCCTAAAGCGCTGGATTTCGTGCAGTGGGTTACCTCTAACGATGCTTCCAGGCTCACCGACGGGAAGGTACAATACAGCTGCTTCCCAAATGACAAAGGTGGAATTGTTGACGACCTGCTGGTTTATCGCATCAATGCAGAAACTTACCTTTTGGTTGTTAATGCGGCAAATATTGACAAAGACTGGGCATGGGTAAACAGCCAGAATAAAATGGGTGCAACGCTTTACAATGCCTCTGATGAAATTTCCCAGCTTGCCATTCAGGGCCCGCTGGCTCTGAAAGCGATGCAAAAACTTACAGAAACCACCATCACCGATATGGAATATTATACCTTTAAAAAGGTAAATTTTGCCGGTGTTAAAGATGTTATCCTCTCCACAACCGGGTATACCGGTTCGGGTGGTTGCGAAATATACTTTGCGAACGAAGATGCCCCTAAAATCTGGAAAGCTGTTTTCGAAGCCGGGGCTGAATTTGGCATCAAACCTATTGGATTGGGTGCCCGTGATACGCTGCGGTTAGAAATGGGTTTTTGCCTC
>JAAXUD010000423.1 GCA_013336205.1 Lentimicrobium sp.
AGCATGACAATGATAGCTTTCATCAATCAGTGCGGCGCCTATACAGATAACTGGCTTGTTTTTCACAAGATAAAAGTAGTAAGATTATTTTAAGGGACGATGCGATTATTTTTGGTTAGCTTTGGGATACGACATGTCGTGTCCCAACTCCCCTGAAAAATCCCCACACCTGTATACCCCTCTCTCATAAAATTTAATGCATAAAATTCATTAACCTGCAGAAATACCTATCTTTATATGCTGAATCATGATCTGACTAACGATGAAAAGACAACTACTCGTGCTGGCTATTTTTGGAATTTTTTCAAACACCTATAGCCAGACAATACTCAAATACGAAACTCATGCGATTCTGGCTGAGTCGAAAAATTCGATGAAATTAGCTGAATACATTGACCCCGGGATTGCGGGTAAAAGTGTAATCTGGAATTTCACTGAGCTAAAACTTACTGAAAACTTTGAGGGAACAGCGGAGCAGGCCGGATATTCAGAAGAAGCGCAAAAGTTTCCGATGGCGAATGTGATTGTTGAAGAATTTGGTAACCATTTCTTCTTCAAGGTGTCAGAAGATGAGATTGAACAATACGGTTTCCTTTCGGCAGACAAACTTACCCTGATTGAGTACGATGTGCCATTTGTAAAAATGAAATTTCCTTTTGCATTCGGCAATTCATACAAAGGTGATTACCATGGCTTTATCAATAAAAGCTGTAGCAATGGCACAATTACCGGCACCTATTCGTTAGTTGCTGATGGGCTGGGCTCCCTTTTACTTCCGGGGGAAGTGTCGTACGATAATGCCTTACGGATTAAGGAAACCAAAACTTACACCCAGCTGGTTAATGGGATGGCGACAGAAACTGAAATAGTAACTTATCGCTGGTTTATCAACGAAAACCGATATCCCATCATGGCCATTATCATAAAGACATTCAATAATGCAGATGGGACAACAACAATGACTACCCAGACAGCCTACAATCCTTTGATGTTCAACAAGCCCGGTTCTGTTGCTGCAGCAAACAGCCTTGCCGGTGAAATGGGATTCAAGGCCTATCCCAACCCGTTTAACGAGCTGGTGAATATTGAATTTTCATTGTTAAAGGAATCTATTGTCAATTTATCAGTGTTCAATATGAATGGACAAGCGATAAAACAGCTGATTGATGGAAAACTACAGGCAGGAAGTCATTCGGAAACCCTCTCAGTAAAAGAAATGTTGATCCCAAGGGGAAATTACCTGCTTAAACTCAACGTAAACGGCGTAGAAACATCGCTTAAAATTGTGCGGCAATAATTGAATTGATTTTAGGCTCTTTACAACTTATTTTTAGTAAGTTTGTTCGGGTAATGAACCTGCAAACAAAAAAGCCATCCTGGAAGATGGCTTTTTTAGAGTATTGCATGAATTGATTACCAGGCGAAAAGCGGGAATTCGCTCATCATTTCATTTACCTTGTCGCGAACACTGTCAATAACAGCTTCGTTGTCAATATTGCTCAGCACCTCATCAATCAGATCAACGATCACTGGCATGTGTTCTTCTTTTAAGCCACGGGTGGTAACGGCGGGCGTTCCAACCCGGATACCTGAGGTGGTAAATGGTGAACGGCTGTCGAAGGGCACCATGTTTTTGTTTATCGTGATGTCAGCTTTTACCAGGGTGTTTTCGGCAACTTTACCGGTCAATTCAGGGAACTTAGAACGCAGGTCAATCAGCATCAGATGGTTATCGGTTCCACCTGAAATTACATGATATCCTTTATCAACAAAGGCTTTCGACATCACCTGTGCATTTTTCTTCGTCTGGATGATATATTCCATAAATTCGTCCGACAATGCTTCGCCAAAAGCAACAGCCTTGGATGCAATCACATGCTCCAGCGGGCCTCCCTGAATACCGGGGAATACAGCTGAGTCAAGCAATGCCGACATCATTTTGGTTTCACCTTTCGGGGTTTTTAATCCCCAGGGATTTTCAAAGTCTTTTCCCATCAGAATCATTCCACCGCGCGGACCGCGGAGGGTTTTGTGGGTGGTAGTGGTAACAAAATGGCAATAAGGCATAGGGTCATTGAGCAAGCCGCGGGCAATCATTCCTGCCGGATGGGCAATATCGGCCAGCAATAAGGCGCCAATCTTATCGGCGATCTCACGCATGCGTTTGTAATCCCAGTCGCGTGAATAAGCCGAAGCACCGGCAATAATCAGCTTTGGCCTGGTTTCGAGTGCAACGGTTTCCATTTTATCGTAATTGATCATGCCGGTTTCCTCCTCCACGCCATAGGCAACAGGATTGTATAGAATGCCGGATGAGTTTACCGGTGAGCCATGTGAAAGGTGACCGCCATGAGCAAGGTTAAGTCCCATGAAAGTGTCGCCGGGTTTTAGCACCGTCATTAAAACAGCCATATTGGCCTGAGCGCCTGAATGCGGTTGAACATTGGCCCATACAGCTCCGAACAGCGCTTTGGCACGGTCAATCGCAAGTTGTTCCGTTTGGTCAACAATTTGACATCCGCCATAATAACGTTTGCCGGGATAGCCTTCAGCATATTTATTTGTAAGCACTGAACCCATGGCATCGAGCACCTGCTGACTGACAAAATTTTCAGAAGCAATCAGTTCAATTCCTTGCATCTGGCGTTCTTTCTCTTCCTTTATCAGGTCGAAAACCTGTTTATCCTTTTTCATGGTAATGGTTTGTTTTTTATTATTCGCATGAGCCCTGGTTCACAACGGCTCTTTTTTATTGAAAATGGTTGATCCGGAAGTCTTCACCGGAAGTGCTGCAAAGGTATAAAAAGATAATTACCACCATATTGGGAGTATTATTTTCTAAACATCGGTTTAATAAAAAAAAGGATGACTCAATGAATCATCCTTTTCTTGAAAACAAATAGCTGAACTACCGGATAATAACAATCTTTCGTGTTATCAGATTATTTTCAGTTTTGATGTTCATCGTATAAGCACCCTCTGTAAGATTTGTCAGGTCAAAAGTATAACGGCTATCACCCTTGCAAATCCTGCTTAAAATAGCATGGCCTGTAAGATCAGTAAGCTGAACATCTAATGAAGGATACCTGGCTGGATCTGCCTCAAGCACGAATATTCCCCTGGAAGGATTTGGAAAAATACTTATACCCTGAAGATCAGTTTCTTCAATGGAGACTTCTGAGCTTGACTGAGTAAGGCTTACTTCCTCAGGTTCCTTACCTGCAACGCTGATTGAAATTGTTGACATGCGATCTGCGTAGTATGGATTCTGAAGGTATGTTGCAACCAGTGTTCCGGATAAATTACCGGAAGGTGTTACCGTTAGCCATGCCGAATCTGCCGAAGCAGTCCATTCAGTGTTGGAAATTACATTAAAATTCACATTTCCGGCCAAATAATCAACATTGGCATTGCCAGGGCTTACCGAAACGGTTGTTTCAACTCCGGCCTGTTCAAGCGTGGCAGAAGCAGAAAGGTTATTGCCTGAAATTGTAATTACTCCACTGCGGGCTATAAAGGATTCGTTTTGCCCGTAAGTTATCTGAATGGCAGCGGTGCCACTGGCACCTGCAGGCATAGATATCCAGTTTACATCTGTACCGGTGGTCCAGTCAATGTTTGAATATATCAGCATTTGTGCTACTCCGGCAGCTTCTGAAACCTGGATCAGCACAGGTTCAACTGCCAGGTAA
>JAAXUD010000424.1 GCA_013336205.1 Lentimicrobium sp.
TTACATTAAAAACTATTTCTCCTGGATTTTAGTATAAATCCCGGAAGGGAATCATTGCATTTTACAGGCTTTGTTTATTGGAATTTCAATACTTTTCCGGTGACAGAAACTTAAATCTGGCCGTGTTTGTATTCCTACGACAAAAAAAACAGACAAACACATCATCGGTTTTAGAAAAAAAGCCGTCACCAAAGGCGACGGCTTGCAAGTAGTGATTAAGGATTGATTCCCAAATTTACGCTTTTTGTTTATAAGCGCCCAGGTCTTTGGGGTGACTCTGGTTTATCAAACTAACTTTTGAAATATTTTCAGCCCTTGCCATCCTGATAAAGATGTCGGCTGAATTTGTATAAACTTCATTTCGGTTGGCATCGAGCAGAAGCAGGTATCCCATAATGGTATTTCCGGCCATCTCAACTAAGCGTCTGGCATGAAAATCGAGGAATTCATTGTCCTCAAACTCATTCACTTTTTCTACGGTTTTTGCATACTGTTCGGTCATTTTAGAGAGGACAGACTGCATAAACTGTAATTCAGGTTTAAAGGCTGTTTCACCATAAGCATGCATAGCTTTCAGGTAAGCGCCATTACCAACACCCCTGATGGCCGCTACAACCTGCAATTGGGAAGTACCTTCATAAATGGTGGTTATCCTGGCATCGCGGAAAATGCGCTCGACCGGAAAATCTTTCATATATCCGGTACCACCGTGAATCTGCAACGCATCATAAGCTATCTGATTGCAATATTCACTCGAAAAGAGTTTCAGCAGCGGCGTATAAACATCGGCCAGTTTAAGATAATATTTGTACTCATCGCGTTCTGCCTGTTCCAGTTTACGTTCCTGGCCAACAAAAGTATAGGCCTTATACATATCCACGTAACGGGCTGTTTCATACAACAGGGAGCGGATTGCATCGGTTTTAACCTTCATATTGGTAAGCATCTCGAATACAGCCGGATATTTAATAATGGCTTTACCGAACTGCTCACGTTCTTCGGCATATTTCTGTGCTTCGCGCCAGGCGGCTTCAGCCAGTCCGACTGATTGGGCACCAACACCCAGCCTTGCAGAGTTCATCAATGACATTACATATTTGATAAGTCCCATTTTGGTATCACCAATCAGTTTGGCCGGTGCATTCTTGAAAACCAGCTCACAGGTAGGTGATCCCTTGATACCCAGCTTATTCTCTATACGCCTGACTATAACGGCTTTATGTGCCCTGTCATAAACAAATAGTGAAAGTCCGCGGGCATCAGAGGTATTGGGTTCTGAACGCGCCAGTACCAGCGAAATATCTGCATCACCGTTGGTGATAAAACGTTTTACACCATCCAGGTGCCAGGTGCCGGTTTGGGGATCAAGGGTAGCTTTCAGCTGAACAGCCTGCAGGTCAGAGCCGGCATCCGGTTCCGTTAAATCCATGGCAGCGGTAGCGCCCTTATGAAAGCGGGGCAGGTATTCATTCTTAATATCTTCAGAGCCAAATTCATGAATGGTTTCAGCACAATCCTGTAAACCCCAGATATTGGCAAATCCTGCATCGGCGCGCGATACAATTTCTCCGGACATTACATAAGGAACCATGGGGAAGTTCAGTCCGCCATATTCGCGTGGCAACGACATTCCGATCATTCCGGCTTTAACAAGCGCGTCATAATTACGCTGGGTACCAGGTGCATACAATACTTCATTGTTAATCAGCTGGGGACCGTCATGATCCACTCCTTCAGCGTTCGGGGCAATAATCTCGCCGGAGATCTCCCCTACTATCTCCATAACTTTATCATAACTATCAATGGCATCTTCAAAATCAAGCGGCGCATAGTCATGCTTATCGGTTTCGGAATAGTTACTCTCTTTAAGCTTCACAATCTTCTCCATCAGTGGATGCGAGAGGTGAAACTTCAGGTTTTCGTTATCGGTATAAAAGTTAGCCATTTTCTTTTCCTTTATTGATTGATCGGTTATTGACAGGTTTATACAGACTATTTGGAGTTAGCCTTGTAATACCTGATCATTTTCGGGATTACATCGGTTATACTTCCGATAATTGTAAAATCCGCGATATGGTTTATTGGTGCATTGGGATCGGTATTGATCGAAATAATCTGGGCAGATTGATCCATACCCGCACGATGTTGAACAGCCCCTGAAATTCCACAGGCAATATAAAGTTTAGGCCTGACGGTGATTCCAGTCTGCCCGATCTGTCGTTCATGTTCAGAAAATCCGGCATCAACAGCAGCTCTTGAAGCGCCCACCTGGGCACCCAGAACATCGGCAAGGTCATAAAGCAGTTTGAAATTATCGCGTGAGCCCACACCATAACCACCGGCTATAATAACCTGGGAGTTTTTGATGTTGACTTTGCTCTGCTCCATGTGTCTTTCGATGATCTCAACTATGAAATCTTCCTCTTTCAGAAACGAATGGATATCAACTTTCTTTATTTTTCCTTTAAAACTTTCAGAAACGATTTCCCTTTTCATGACACCTTCCCTGACAGTTGCCATTTGCGGGCGTGTTTCGGGGTTGATGATGGTGGCAATAATATTACCGCCAAAAGCCGGCCTTATCTGGTAAAGCAGGTTTTTGTATTCGGTCTGGGTTTTATTTTCGAAATGATCTCCGATTTCCAGGCTGGTACAATCGGCTGTTAATCCGCAGCGTAGCGCAGAGGCGATACGCGGTGCCAGATCACGTCCTATGGAGGTTGCACCAAACAGGGCAATTTCAGGATTTTCCTTTCTGAATAAATTCAGAACTATGGCGGCGTGAGGCAAGGTGGTATATGGAAATAACCTGGGGTCATCAGCCACGTGCAATACGTCAACGCCAAAAGGAAAAATCTGTGTTTCAATATCTTTAAGATCAGCTCCGGCAACAACGGCCTCCAGCTTTACATTTAGTTCTGTTGCCAGTTTGCGTCCTTTCGAAAGCAACTCCAGACTTACATCGGCAATTACTTTTTCATCGGTAAGTTCACAATATACAAATACGTTATTCACTTTATGCAGGTTTTAAATGTAACAAATGGAAAATTAACCAATTACATGGCTGTTGATCAACTCCTTCATCAGGTTGTCAATGTCTTCATCGCTGGCTGTAAGCAACTTTGAATCCTTATGCTGGAACACCACATTTTCTATCTTTTTCACTTTTGTAGGTGAACCAGACAAGCCCAGCATTGAAACATCGGCATTCAGATCATCAACTGTCCATTCGTCAATCTGGAGATAAGGACGCTGGCTGTATAGTTCGGTATAATCCTTTACTTCATTCTGTAATTCAGTAATGGTGCGGGCATGCTTGTACTTCATCAGTAATTTTGCCACCCTTTGGCGACATCCCGGCGCAGAACTGTGAACTGTTACTGCCGCTGGTAGTGTTGTTTTAACAACCTCGACTCCTCTTTCGAGACGTCTTTTAACAACGATATGTTTTTCACTGACTTCCAGAATTTCCTCAGCATAGGTTATCTGGGGCAGGTTTAATTTTTCTGCGGTTTGCGGACCAACCTGGGCTGTATCGCCATCAATAGCCTGCCTGCCGGAAATAACGAGGTGATAAGGCTCCAGTTTCTTCACGGCCAGGGAAATGGCATAGGAGGTTGCCAGGGTATCAGAACCTGCAAACTTGCGGTCTGTTATCAGGTAACCACGATCAGCACCGCGATACAT
>JAAXUD010000425.1 GCA_013336205.1 Lentimicrobium sp.
CAACCGACCGCATAGCCATGGAAGTATTGGAAGAGATTTCTGCCACAGCACCTGCTGAGATCAGTCAGCAGATGAAAGACAATATTCAATGGATCAAAGGAGCCAAGGAAAACCGTTTGGTTGTTGGCTCCCAGGCCAGGATTCTTTATGCAGATTGTGAAGGCCGCACTAAGATCGCTGCTGCATTTAATAAAGCGATTGCCGATGGCCTGATCAGCGCCCCGGTGGTGCTTGGCCGCGACCACCACGATGTTTCAGGCACCGATTCCCCTTACCGCGAGACTTCCAACATATACGATGGCAGTAGTTTTACCGCTGATATGGCCATACAGAATGTTATCGGCGACTCATTCCGCGGTGCAACCTGGGTTTCTATTCACAATGGTGGTGGTGTTGGCTGGGGCGAAGTAATCAACGGAGGATTTGGCATGTTGCTCGATGGCTCGGCCGACAGCGACCGTCGCCTGCGCTCTATGTTGCACTGGGATGTGAACAACGGAATTTCACGCCGCTCCTGGGCCCGCAACGAAGAGGCTGTTTTCGCCATTAAACGCGCGATGGAAGCCGAACCTTTACTGAAAGTCACACTCCCCAATTTTGCTGATGATAAACTGCTTGATGGCTTATTCTAGAAAGAATACAACTTGTAATCGACAAAAAGATATTTCACCAAAGAGCTGTCACACTTCAGGTTAGTCAAAAAAAATCCGGGATTAAAGTCCCGGATTTTTTTTCTACAGCGTGTTTATTTTATTACACTTAATTTCCGGGTGACGATCCGATTGCCATTGTCCAGGTTTATCATATAGATGCCGGCAGGCCAGCTTTTTGTATTCAACTCGATTTTCTGGTTCTTTTCTGATGCAGTGGTAATCTCGTTAGTGTAAACTACCTGTCCCTGCTGGTTAATTACGTTAACCTTTGTTTTTGGGTTATTTCTGGCGGCAAATTCAATAAATAACTGTCCGTTAACCGGATTAGGATAAACTTCAAATTCAGTGTTGGCCGGAAGTTCATTGACGCCGACACTTAAAACATCAAACTGGGCGGCTACTTCGCTGCCAAACTGGGTGCCCTGGGCAATGGTTTGCGAACCTGATTTCAGGCTGTAAAAACCTGTTCCGTTGGTACAGCATAATCCGTTTCCACCTGCATCATAAACCTTGAATTCATAGCAGTCATCAAGTGGTAAAACAGTTTCGTGTGTATGTACAAGGTTTGGGGTTGTGTATGGTCCTCCTTCAAAAACAACTTCTCCGGCGCTGTTTCTGATATCCCAGCTTACTTCTTCCGGAGAATTATCTGTTCTGATTTTCACCTGAATATCACGTGTGGTCAGCAGGGCAGGGGTGAAATGGTGGGTCAGCGTGTCATTTTTATGATAATCATCTGCAACCTGGTTAATCTGATCAACATAAACATTGAGTTGATTTTCACCAAGTAAATCAAAATCAACAGCTGGCAGTTCAATTTCCGATTTTTCGAGGAATGCAAGGTTGCCTGTCCAGTTATAATTCAATACTTCCCCGTCGTTAACCTGGTATTTAATAGCAAGGCTTGTAATTGGCGTATTGCCATTGTTACGGATATCGAATTTCGGACTGAAAGATGTCCGGCAATACTTGTCAATCATATTGTTGAAGGCGGTAAGTTCCACATCGTTGGTGTGAGGCGCGGTTATTGGCTCTTCAAGCAGGTTGGCTGATTGAAGCATTTCTTTGCTGGTTGGATTCTGGACAAACCCGACGATACTGAGTTCAGAAATATTGTACACATTAGCTAAAGCCCAGTATGATTCCAGGATTACATATTCGCCGCTGTACATAGGTGTTGGCAGTGCAATACCGGTTTTAGTGGGCAGGAGTTTTTTCATTACATTATAAAAATCCTTTTCACCATTAGATCCCGGAGGTGAATTAAAATGAATGTACTTTTCTATAACCGCCATATACGCACTCATTGGACCGCTGATATCAGCTGTGGCTTGTACCAGCATTGTTACAAACAACGTATCATTGCCGGCCGAAAGTTGCTGATTAATGCTGAGACTCAATGGAGAAGGGACTGCGTAACGCGCATTAACTGTGTTGATATTCCATCCATTTGGATGACCGCCGTATAAATTGCCGTCAAGTTGTGAATGGGGAACGCTATTGAATCCATAATAGGAGACTTTTGCGCTGACATCTGTCGGATTGTGGGCATTCATCGGATCGGTTCCGGGCCAGCTGGTGTGATAAAATATAGAGGTAATCTTATCCGGATTAGCCTCTAAAAGTGTATGCATTGTTTGATTAGGGATAACACATGGGCCGCACGAAGCCTGGGTGAATTCTTCCAGTAAAACCATCCGTTGAGACTGGCTGTATGACAATAACGTAAAGGTTATTAACAAAGTTAAAAGACTTAATTTTTTCATAGTGTGGTGTTTAAGGGATTGTCGTTGTTGCAAAGATCAGTATTTTTTAAAACCGATTTCAAGTGTTGAAAAGTTTTTAAAAAAATTTCTTAATGATTTTAATAAACCATTCACATTTATATATAGTTTTGCACCTGATTACAGGGATGCAAATCAATAGGTTGAGGCCGGGAAAGTAAAATTCTTAACATAAATTGTAAATTATTTGCATTTGACTGTTACTTTTAGCACAATCTTTGATAAAGTTTTATATAAATTGCCCATATGAGAAAATCAATACTCTTTTTAATAGCCGGCATGCTGATGGTTTCATCGGTTGTTGCTCAGTCTTTTGTAATTAAAGACAAATCCGGTGTCGAAGTAACCGGCCAGACAGTTGATCATATTTGTCCACCTGCTGACGGGTTTGTTTCATTGGGTATGGATGTGTTCAATGTGTCGGATGCCAGGAAAAATGTAAAGGTTCGTAAACATGAGATGGCTATGGTTGAAGGCTCGGAAATCAGCATCTGTTGGTTAGCTTGTTATCCACCGTTTATTTTTGAAACACCTGATCCGATAAATATTGAACCAGGCACTTTTTCACCAAATTTTACCGGTGATATCACTTATCTGACAACACAGGGAACTACAACAGCAAAGTTTGTATTCTTTGATGTAGATAATCCAACAGATTCAAGTTTTGTCATTGTTAATTTTATTATCGGAACGCTCGGCTTAAATGACAATCCGGCTGCACTTTCAAATCTTTCGAATGCTTATCCTAACCCGGCAAGCAGTAATGTTTATTTTGACTACTCCTTGCCCTCCAATACAGGAAATGCTCAAATCAGGATAAATAATCTGCTTGGCACTACTGTACGTGAAATCACGCTTGATAAAAACGAAGGAAAAGCACAACTTGATGTAAACTCGCTGAAAAACGGAATATACTTTTACTCACTGATGATAAATAATTCTGCTACAATTACACGAAAATTCGTTGTTAAGCGTTAATTCTCAAAACTCGGTTAACTTGTATTACTTGTTTGACTTAATGTAGAAAGAGCCCTGGCATTACCGGGGCTTTTTTTTGTCCCCTTATTTCGAATCTTCTACAACGCCTGGATAACTCAAATAATAGGTTAAATTTGAGGACAAATTGGCTTAAACAGGAAAATTTCATTTTCAGGACAAACAGGGTTAATCAGGGATATATCTTAGAAGGTGCTTAACCTCAACCTCAGCCTGATTCTTTCAAGTCCTGATAAATTAGGCTATTCTATTC
>JAAXUD010000426.1 GCA_013336205.1 Lentimicrobium sp.
GTGGTTCAGGGTTTCTGTTAATAAATCCGGATTGCAGCAGCTTACTTATGATGAGCTTTCCGCTATGGGCATGCAGGTTTCAGGCTTAAGCTCCTCAAAAATACGGGTACATGGTTATGGTGGTGGTATGCTCGCCGAAAGAGCCGGAGCCAGGCGTTATGATGATCTGCCGGAAGTGCCTTTGATGGTTTCTGATGGTGGCGATGGCGTATTCAATTCCGGTGATTACATTGTTTTTTATGGCCGGGGACCGCTAAAATGGACTTATAATCCGATATCCGGCCTGTTTGAGCACCAGCCACATTTATATTCCGACGAAGCCTATTATTTTATCTCATCCGGCGATGAGAATGGATTGCGGATACAGGAATTTCCTCAGCCTTCTTCCGCACCTGATGCCATCGTTACTACCTATAACTGGTTTGATGCCTGGCATCCAAACGAAAAAAATCTTATAAAATCAGGCAGAGAATGGTATGGCGATATATTTGACGTTATTACTGAAAGAAATTATGAATTTTCGGAATTTGAAGCTGAACCCTCAGCACCGGCTACTGTGCGGTTGAGTGCAGTTGCACGTTCCACGCAGGCCAGCAGTTTTACTCTCAAAGCTGCGGGCAAATCTTTCAGTATGTTTATTTCACCAATTATCACTGAATATAATACTGCCTTTGCCAGGCAAAGTAATGAAACCTTTGTTATCGACCAGCCTGATTTTGATGCCGGGTTTAGTCTGAAATATAACAAAACTACCGGCTCGTCTGTGGGGTGGCTCAACTATATTGAAGTTAACGCACCCGCGAAGCTGACTTTCAAAGGCGGTCAAACAAATTTCAGGCATACCGGCCTTCAGGGAGTGGTTGAATACAGAATTTCAGGGGTTAACAGCCCGGTAATATTGTGGGATGTTACAGATCCATTGCAATCTGGCTATATCAATGTGGCAACATCCGGCAGCCAGGCTATTTTCAAAGCCCTGGCCGACACCCTGCGTGAATATGTGATCAGTGACGGCCAGAATTATCTGAAGCCTGTTTTTGTTGATAAAATAGCCAATCAGAATCTGCATGGGATTGGCTCCTATGAAATGATTATAGTTACGCACCCTGACTTTACTGAACAGGCAACCCGTTTGGCTACCTTCCATTCCGCACAGAATGATCTGAATGTACTTGTTTTGCATCCGCAGACCATATATAATGAGTTTTCTTCCGGGGCACAGGACATCAGTGCCATCAGGGATTTTGTAAGAATGCTCTGGACAAGAAACCAGGATTCTCAGAAACCACGATTTCTGCTCCTCTTCGGCGATGCTTCCTACGATCCTAAAAACAGGATGACAGCCAATACCAATTTTTTACCCTCTTATCAATCGCCTGAATCACTGCACCCGGTTAACTCTTACATTACCGATGATTTTTTTGGTAGTATTGACGACAACGAGGGAGGGCAATCTTCAGATGTACCTGATATTGGCGTGGGCCGATTGCCGGTGCAGACTATTGAAGAAGCCACAATGGCTGTTGATAAAATTATTCATTACGCCACGGCAACTGAAAAGGTTAACGGCGACTGGCGCAATGTGATTGCTTTTGTAGCCGACGACGGCGATGGAAATGACCATATGGAACAGGCCGACCAGCTGGCAACCCTTATAGATACAACCTACAGGGATTACAACGTCGATAAGATATTTTTTGATGCCTACAACCAGATTTCTACCCCCGGTGGTCAGCGTATTCCCGATGCAACCCAGGCTATAAATCAGCGCATGGACAAAGGTGCACTCATCGTAAACTATACCGGACACGGTGGCGAGGTTGGCTGGGCACATGAAAGAGTGCTGGAAATAGCCGACATAAGCAGTTGGACAAATTATGACCGTATGCCGGTATTTATGACTGCCACCTGCGAATTCAGCCGTTTTGACGATCCCCTTATGGCTTCAGCCGGTGAACTTGTGTTTTTAAATCCGCGGGGCGGAGGTATAGCCTTGTTTACGACTTCGAGGCCAACTTATGGATCTCCAAACTTTACATTGTCAAAAAGTTTCTATAACCTGGCGTTCAAACCTATTGATGGCAGTATGCCTCACCTGGGCGACCTGATCAGGCTGGCCAAACTCAGTGCGGGTGCCGACAACAACAGTAAAAAATTCGTATTGCTGGGTGATCCTGCCATGAAAATGGCTTATCCTGCAAATAAGGTAGTTACGCTTGAAATTAACGGGCGTGAAGCAGAGGGTGTTGTTGATACCTTAAAAGCACTCGGCGAAATTACGATCAGCGGCATGGTTACCGACCAGCAGGGAAATCGCATGACCGGCTTTAACGGTGAGGTTATCCCGGTGGTTTATGACAAAGAAAGCATTGTGGAGACCTTCGGGTCAGATAATTCATCACAGATGATCTTTAGTCTTCGTCGCAATATTATTTATAAAGGAAAAGTAAAAGTTGAGAATGGCAATTTTTCTTTCTCGTTTATCGTGCCGCGCGATATTGCATACCAATACGGACCCGGTAAAATAAGCTACTATGCATCTGATGGTGTAACCGATGCCAGTGGCTATTTTTCAGGTATTATGGTGGGCGGATTCAGCGACAGGCAGTTGGAAGATATGGCCGGTCCTGAAGTGGCTGTGTACATGAACGATCTGAATTTCAGAAAAGGCGGTTTTACCGATGAGAATCCTGTAATGTTAGCCATAGTAGAGGATCTGAGCGGCATAAATACACTCGGCAATGGAATAGGGCACGATATTGTGGCCATTCTCGACGGGCAGACCGAGAGTCCTTTTGTCCTCAACGATTTTTATCAGTCAGACCTGAATACTTACCGGAGCGGGGTAATTACATTTCCTTTCCACGATCTGGCGCCCGGACTTCACACCCTCAGGCTGAAAGTTTGGGATGTAAATAACAACTCCTCAGAAGTCACTACCGAATTTGTGGTTTCAAATTCCAATGAACTCACCATGGGCGATTTTGTAGCCTGGCCAAACCCAATGAGCGATCAGGTAACTTTTGAATTTGAGCACAATCAGGCTGGTCAGGAACTGGAAGCCCTGCTAGAGATTTATACTTTGTCAGGACAAAAGGCAGCGACGCTAAACAGGCTTATCTTTGCAGAAGGTTATCGCACAGCCGGTTTCGGATGGGATGGCCGGGGCAGCGACGGGCACCTGCTGGCCAATGGATTTTATATAGGAAAGCTCAGCTTAAAAACCGATACCGGACTATCGTCCGAAAAGTCAGTTAAAGTTATTATCGCCCGCTAAACCAATGTTTTAAACACACAAAGTTCACTTACAATGAAACTCAACTATACGCTCCTTTTCCTGCTGCTGGTCATGTTTTCCGGAATTTCACAGGCTCAGCAATCTCATAGAATTGAAATTGAATGGGAGTCACCTGCCGGTTTGGTTATGGGCAACGATACCAGTGTGTTGGCGCCTTCTTTCCGGGGTGCTCAGTATCCGGGCCTGCCTGAAAATATTCTGCCTTCAATCATCCGGAATTTTTCACTTCCCGATGGTGCCGGTGCTTTAAGTGCAAGTATCAGTGAAGTGGTTTTTGCTGATTTAACCGATATTGAAAAGCAACTGACCTCCACAATCACATTTCCGGTTTCGCCTGATCCGAAGGTTGAGCTGATGTTTGAACGGAGGAAGCCCCGTG
>JAAXUD010000055.1 GCA_013336205.1 Lentimicrobium sp.
TGTAATGCTCCGGTTGCGATTTGGCCAATAGACAAAGCTCTACATTATCTGACCACACCTGTGGATTTTTGTCGAGTTTCTCAGCCAGATTGTATGCATCCAGCACGTGAGCCAATCCGATATTGTAGGCAGCAAGTACAAATTTGGTGCGCTCTTCAGGATCCGGAACACGGGTTTTAAATTGCTTGTCGAGATATTTAATCAGGCGGACGCCGGCTGCAATCTGCTCCTGTGGTGTTGAACCTTCGTGGGCTCCAAACCGGTGGGCTGTGGAAGGCATTAATTGCATCAACCCGAAAGCGCCTACACGCGACCTGGCATCGATTCGGAATTTTGATTCCCTGTAAATAAGGGCAGACAACAAACGCCAGTCCCAGTCAATATTAGCGCTCATCTGTTTGATAACCTCATCATAGGCTGAAATAGTCATGTGCTTAACCGGTATACCCAGTGCCAGATGAACATAGCGGGGATTTTCGTAATACCGTGCATACTGATAGTTGAAATCGCGGCTGTTCTGGTTTTTTTCGATCCACTGATTAACAGATTCACGCAGATTTACCGATCCTTTTCTAACAGCCCAGCTTACACCCATTTCGGGGCTTACGGCTGTATGAACATCAATATCGTTATAAATCAGCGAAAAAGCCCTGGCGGTGCTTTCAAAAGCAAGGGTATAATCTGCTTCTCCATTCGCAACATCCTTGATAAGCTGAGCAACATTCTTATCGTTTTGTGTGGATATCAGTGCTTTGTTCTTGCTGGCTTGCTGAATATCAGAAAGATAATACTGTTTTCTGGAGCTGGCCGACAAAGAAATGGTTTTTCCTTCGAGTTGGCTCAGTTCTTTTACCAGGTGAGCGTCAACGGTTTTCATATCACGCATTTTGCGCCAGTTGTCCGGCTTGCGCTGAACAAGTACCTGTTTGCTTAAAAAAAGCGGTTCGGTCTGCTCTATGGCATAGCGGGAGTTGGTAAGCGGAGGAAGTTCCATGGCCACAATGTCAACGCGGCGCTGCTGAAGCAGTTGTAAAGCTTTGTGATAATCCGGTTCGACAAGAATCTCGAGTTCAACACCAAGGGTTTTTGCATACTTATTGAGCATTTCAAACTGGTAACCCTTAGGCTCTCCCTGGTGATTAAAATAATTGATTGGATTGTCGTCAGTAATGGCAACCAGTTTTCCGCGACGTATGATATCTTTCAAAACGCCACCAACCTGGTCGGAACTTAAAAAAGGATTTCCTGAAGAAACCGAGCATGATTCAGGAACCAGCAGGATAAACATCAGGATAAATAAACTCAGGGAATTATATATGATTCGTCTGCGCATTCAGTTTGTTTTGGTTAATCAATTGCAGGTGTCTGATTTTTAATCATTTCACAACCGGCTTTTATGTTTCCCTGTAATAGTATAAGTGGGGAACAAGGGGCATTTTGCAAATGCTGTGCCAAATGGGAATAATTATCAGGTTATCTGACAATTGGATTAATCAGGGGCTTTCTAAAACAGTGTTAATTGGTGGGGAAATCACCAAAAAGGAAATTGTGAAATTATAACATCTTGTTGTTAAGTTGTCTTCCGGTAACGCCATACCGCCAGGAACAAAACGGTAAGGCCATACACAAACAATATTCCCAGGTTATTCATAACATGCACGAAACCAGAGCCTTTGAGCATTACCATGCGGATCATGGCAATAAAATAGGCAATCGGATTGATCACATTCAGATTGCGGGCCCATTGTGGCATACTTTCAACCGGTGTAAAAAGACCGCTCATCAGAATAAAGATCACAAGCAGAAACCAGGCGAGAAACATTGTTTGCTGTTGTGTATTGGTAACTGTGGATAAAAAGAGGCCAATACCCATCACAACAAGCAGATAAACTGATGCTATCAGGAAAATGAGGAAAATATTGCCCAATAAAGGGATGTCAAAGACAATACGGGCTACCAATAAGCCTACAGCCAGTTCAAACAGGGCTATAATCCAGAAAGGGATAAGTTTACCGGCAATAAACTGGTATTTTTTGATCGGCGTGACATTGATCTGTTCAATGGTGCCTATTTCTTTTTCGCGGACAAGGTTCATCGCTGACAGGAACATGCCGATGATGGTTACCAGCAACACCAGGATACCCGGTACCATGTAGGTTTTGTAATCAAGTTGCGGATTAAACCAGAACGACCAGCTTACATTGATGGCCGGTCTGGCATCAGGTTGTATGCTGGCTATAATGCTTTTGTTGTATTCATTGATAATCGAAACGGTGTAAGCACTCATCAGGGCCGCCGCACTTCCGTTAATGGCATCGTTAATTATCTGAACTCCTGCGGCATTGCCTGTTTCAAGGTTTTTTTCAAAGCCGGGCAACAGCACCAGCATTTGATGGGCTTGGCCCTTCAGCAGGTACTCCATCCCCGATTTGCTGTCATTGCTTTGACCAACTATGTGGTAAAATTCCGACGATCGGAAATGCGTAAGCAGCTGGCGTGAACTCACACTGTTATCATTGTCAACTACATAGAGATTGATGTTTTTAATTTCAAAAGTTACCGCATAGGACAGGATAAGCAGTTGTACCACCGGAATAACAAAAATGATGGGTAGCATCATCTTGTTACGGAAAACCTGTAAAAACTCCTTCTGCACTATGTAGAAAATTGTCCTCATGTTGTGGAATTGTAATTATGCCAGCCTGATTTTGAATTTTTTAACACTCGCCAGGATGAAAAAGACGGTCATTACCATCAGTATCAGGGTTTCTTTCCAGAAGTAGGCGATACCTGTCCCTTTCAGCATTATCGATTTGATAATCAAGATGAACCACCGTGGAGGCATTATCGTGCTAAACCATTGTAACACGACAGGCATATTCTCGACCGGGAAAATAAAACCAGACAGCAGGATGGTGGGAAGCATCAGGGCAAACATCGATAGCATCATGGCTGTTTGCTGGTTGTTGCTCACCGTGGATATAAAAATGCCAAGCGACAAGGCCAGCAATATAAAAAGAATGCTTTCGGCAAGCAGCAGCAGCAGGCTTCCTTTCACCGGAACTCCAAATACAAAGTAGCTGAGTACCAGAATTGATATGGCATTGATAAACGAAAGCAATACATAGGGCATTACTTTGCCTGCGATTATATGAAGTGGCTTTAGCGGTGAAACCAGCAATACCTCCATGGTGCCGAGTTCCTTTTCGCGGGCGATGGATATGGAGGTCATCATAGCCGAGACAAGCATCAGGAGAATAGTGATAATTCCCGGCACAAACATGTAAACACCCTTAAGGGCCGGATTGTACATCATGCGCACTTCGGGGACTATTACCGGCATATTACCCTTTACAACAAGGCCCTGGCTGTAACCTGAAATAATACCATTGGCATAGCTCACCAATAAATTGGCGGTGTTGGGATCTGAAGCGTCAGCAATCAGTTGAATGCCGGGACTTTCACCCCTTTCCAGTTTTTGGGCAAAATTGTCTTCGAATACCACCGCCATTTTGTTTTTGCCTTTACGGAAACTCTCTTCAATTTCATTTTGCGAATAAAGTATCTCTCCTTCCAGAAAATAGCCTGAAGCAAACAGCTTGTCTTTAATGGAAGTGGTTACCTGGTCATGCGCGGGATCAACGATGGATACTTTAACATCTTTAACCTCATTGGTTATGGCAAATCCAAACAGAAGTACCTGCGCCAGCGGCATCCCGAAAAGGATGATCATCGAACGGATGTCGCGAAAAATATGCAGGAACTCTTTGATAACAAATCGCTTCATGGTACGATATCTTTATTCAGATTTACGGGCCAGTTTCAGGAAGACCTCGTTCATTCCGGCAGCATTGTACTTTTCTTTCAGCCTGGCGGGCGTATCCAGGGCTTCAATTTTCCCGTCTACCATGATGGAAACCCGGTTGCAATATTCAGCTTCGTCCATATAGTGCGTGGTCACAAAGACGGTTATCCCGGAGTCGGCTGCCTCGTTGATTAATTCCCAGAATTGCCTGCGGGTAATGGGATCCACCCCACCTGTTGGTTCATCCAGAAAAACAATTTCAGGAGAATGCATGATGGCGACCGAGAAGGCAAGTTTCTGTCTGATTCCGAGTGGTAATGCCGAAATAAGGGTGTTTTTCAGGTCTGAGATTTCCAACCTGTCAAGCATCTCCTCTGTTTTTTTGATAATTGCCACCTTACTCATTCCGTAAATACCTCCATAAAAGCGGAAGTTTTCACCCACCGTAAGATCTTCGTATAATGAAAAGCGCTGACTCATATAACCAATGCGCTTTTTTATATTTTCTGTTTGTGTAAAAACGTCAAATCCGGCTACCCTGATCCGGCCTGAAGTCGGGCTCGATAATCCGCACAATATCCTGATTGCGGTTGTTTTACCAGCACCATTTGCCCCCAGAAACCCAAAGATTTCTCCTTTTGCTACTGAAAAAGTGAGGTTATCGTTGGCAACAAACCTGCCGAACCGTTTAACCATGTTCTCCGCCTCAATGGCGTATTCGATGTTATCCATTCTTCATCCTCATCAGGTCGATAAAACAGTCTTCAATTCCTGCATTGGTTTCGCTTACCTGGGTTTCACCAAGTCCTGATTGCTCAAGAAATGATTGTATTTCGACAGGGCTGAGTTTGCCTGATTCAGCCGTGGCATGCACAAATTCGCCAAACATGTCGGCACTGTGAATAAGCGGGTGTTCTTTCAACTTCCTGATTAAACCCAGGGTATTGCCGTTCCTGATCCGGAAGAGCTGCCAGCGGAATGCTTTTGTGATTTGCTCAGGGGTGTCGGTGGCGAGAATTCTGCCATGCTGTATCAAAGCCACACGATCGCATAGGATGGCTTCGTCCATATAGGGTGTTGCCACAATGATGGTGATTCCTTCTTTCTTCAGCCTGATCAGCATTTCCCAGAACTCACGCCTGGAAACAGCGTCAACTCCTGTGGTTGGTTCGTCCAGGACCAACACCACCGGCTTATGAATCAATGCACACGAAAGGGCTAGTTTTTGTTTCATTCCGCCCGAAAGCTTACCGGCACGGCGTTTGGCAAAAGGGGCAATCTGGTCGTAAATATCCCGGATGAGGTAGTAGTTTTCCTTTATATCGGCCTTAAAAATACCGGCAAAGAAAGAGAGGTTTTCTTCAACCGTAAGGTCCTGATAGAGCGAAAATTTGCCGGGCATGTAACCAAGGATTTTTCTCAATGCCCTGTAATCCTTAACCACATCCAATCCTTCGACACTGGCAGTGCCTGCATCCGGCAAGAGTAAAGTTGTCAGAATCCTGAAAAGGGAAGTTTTTCCGGCTCCATCAGGGCCGATAAAGCCGAAAATTTCTCCTCTTTTTACTGAAAAACTAAGGCTATCAAGGGCTTGCGTTTTATCGTAACGCTTACTAAGTCCTTCACAGCGGATTGCAAATTCTGACATTCAACCGATTATTTTCTTAAAGTTTCTTCCTTGGTCCAAACGGCGGTTTTTCCAATACCCATCCAGGCTTTACCAATATAACCTCTGATTTTCAGCGATTTACCACTTTCGAATTTCATATAGCAGCTATATGTTTTGCCGCTGGAAGGGTTGTAGATTGTTCCTTCGCTCCATTCATCGTTTTCGGCATCGTAAGTAAAATCCTTTAGTATCTGAAGTCCCATTACCTTGCGCGATTGAAGTTTCGTTTCCGGGTTGTTTTTATCAAGCTTCTCTTTCCCATTGGCTTCTTTTGGTACTTTCAGCCAAACGATCTCACCAACATATTTCCCATTGGTTGCTTTGTGGATATGTACCTGCGATTTTTCCTTGCCGGTTTCATCGTCATAAGTCAGGTAATAACCTGCGATGCGGTCAGCCTTTGAAGCCTGGCCAAAGGTCAAAGCCGGAAAAATGAGGGCAACTCCCAGAATTGCAAGAATCAACGTGTGTTTCATGTTTACATAGTTTAATTTGTGAATATGTGCCGAAGATACTCTATTTGACGAAAATAACCTCAGCCGGCATGGCAATTTTAAGTCGCCCGTCGTTTTCAACGCTCAGCTTAACCGCGTATACAAGGCTCACCCTTTCCTCCCGCGTCTGTATTATTTTGGGCGTAAATTCAGCTGTTGGCGAAACCCAGGATACAACGCCCTGCATTTCGCTTAAGCCTTTTGCTGAGTCAATGAACACTTTTGCTTTCTGACCGGTTTTAACTTCAGCAAGCATATTTCCACTAATGTACACCCGGAGATCCATCGTGGTGAGATCTGCAATTTTATACAAGGGCTTGCCAAAGCTGGTGACTTCTCCTGTTTCTGCATAGCGGCTTAACACCGTTCCTTCTACAGGATTAATGATATGGCAGCGTTTCAGCGCTTCCTCAACCTGCGATATCTGGGCATCCAGCGCTTTTATTTCATCTTTAATAGCTGACAATTGGGTGTTGACGGAGATGATTTGTCTGTCAATAACCTCAATCGCACCGGTCACATCGTCGTATTGCTTTGGCGTTGCAGCCTGTTCTTTAAGCAGATTCTCAATACGTTTGCGGTCTGTTATCAGGTTCGCTTTCTGTTGATTAAAAACAGCTGTCTGTGCGTTTATATTGGCCGATTTGCTGCCAATCGCAGAGCGCTGCGCAATCAGCTGAAGCCTTTTATAATGAAGGTCAGTGGTATCAATCAGACCGATAGTGTCGCCCTTCCTCAGAATTTCGCCTTCGCTGATATCCAGCCATAGTATTCTTCCATTGGCTTCGCCCGAAATGGTAGTTTCTACTGCTTCAAAGTTGCCATAGGCATCGGGTACTACTTTTTCCTGGTTGCACGAAACCATGAGTCCTGTTGTCATTACAAGGAGTATTAATGTTTTCCTGTATTTCATCTTATTCCGTTTTTTTTTATTTCAACAGCCCGATGGTTGTTATATAATTAAGCTTTGCGTAATGCAGTTGGATTTTATGTAGGCTCAGATTTATCCGGGCATGGGTAAGTTCATTTTGCTCGGTAAGATAATCTGACGAAGTAATAATGCCCTGATCTACCTGTGCAGCTGCCGATCTGGCAATCGATTCGCGGAGCTTCACGATACGGTTATCCGCCGCAATCAGGTTCTCTACTTTAAGAATTTCCTGGCTGAGGTTGTCCAATAAAATCCGCTGGTTTCGCTCAAAGTTCTCTTTCTGTGTTTCAATAACATCTTTCTGAATCCCGATGAGTTTATACTCTTTTTTATGTGTATTCCAGTTCCAGATAGTCCATGAAAAGCGGGCCCCGGCCATTGCCCATCCATCAAACTGATTCGACAGCATATTCAGGCCGGGCTTACCATAACCAATGTTTCCAAATGCCGATATTCTGGGCATCAGTTTCAGTCCGGTCATGTTTTGCTGGGCTGTAAGCTTTTCCTGCTGCAATTCAAGCAAAACAAATTCCGGTCTCAAACGGGTGTTCAGCGCAGGAAGACTGTCAAAAGCAGGTTGGTCAAGTTCTGTGGCAGGAGTAAGGCTCAATCCGGTGAGTTCGGAAAGGCGATAAAATGCAGAAATCCTGCTGTACCTGAGATTTGTCAGCAATTGCTCTGTTCTGATGATTTCCGCATCCAGCACATCGGCATTCGACTGCAGCATTGTACCGTTTGCAACGCCAGACCTGATATTGGAAAGCCTTGATTGAATCTCCGACATACTTATTTTGAGCAGGTTTTCATTTTCAATGATCAGTAATATGCTGAAAAACACCTGGTTTATGGTTTCGCGCAAATGATAATTCTCTACATCAACCGACTGAAGGTTTATCATAAGGCCCGCATTCTCAAGCTCTTTTTGTTTTTTTGTAAATCCCCCATCCCAGATCAGTTGGTTAACATCAAGACTTAATTTATAACTGTCTTTATCAAGCGATGGGATAACAACATTGGGAATCGAAATGGGCAGTGAAGTCACATCTGTTTGCACAGAAGCCTGACCGCCGATAGAAACCAGCGGGAGGTAGTTGTTGTCCAGAATGGATTCCTGCAGCTGTCTTGATTCATTATACAATGCCTGCTGTCGCGAAAGCGGGTTGTTTACGATGGCCGATCTGTAGCAGGAATCGAGTGTTAATCTTGAGGCCTGCTGAGCAGTAACTGTGTTCAGCAGAAAAACAAGCCCGATAAAGCCTTGGACTAAAATTTTCATTTGTTCGTTTTTATGCTTGATATAATCGTCTGAGGAATGACCTGCTTTCTTTCTTCAATAAACCGCATGTATGCATCATTGTCCATGCCCATCATGCCCATAAATACGGGTTTTGCTATAAACGGAAATACACACATGCTAATGAGGTTTGCGATCAGGTGCTCAGCCTTTATGGGAATAATATTTCCGGCCTGAACTTCTGCTTCCAGCTGCCTGCCAACTATTTCAAAGTCAGCACCTGCATTCTTGAAATTTCCAACCATCCGCAGCGGGTTACGGCTTATTTCATGAAATACAAAAACCGCGATATCCGGATTCTGTTTCAGCATTTCAATGTAATTGACACTAACCTGTTCTATTTTTTGAATCAGAGGAATAGGAGACATCAATACTGATATTATTTTCGGGAACACAGTATTTAATACCTCCTTAAAAATGGCTTCGAAAAGTTTGTCTTTACTTCTGAAATAATAGTGCAATAATGCTTTGTTTATTCCGGCTTCATTTGCGATTTCCTGCATCCGGGCACCATCAAATCCCTTTTGCGTGAATATTTTTCGCGCAGCTTTAAAAATTAGTTGTTCCGTATTTGTATCTATTCCAGTCATTTAACTGTTATCCACAAGGTTTAATTAAATGGTTTAACCAGATGGTCAAAAGTATAATAAAAAATAACGCCCTGCAAGTTTTTTAAGAAAAAAATACAAGACGTTGATAAAAAATCTATTTATCAATAAATTCGTACGACAGAAGTATTGACTGAACCTGTTTTAACAAATCACTTTTACTTTCATTGGGGGCATATACATAGCCATCGAGTGTAACAACCATGTTATTTTTCTTGTCAACAAAAGTGTAGCTGATAAATGGCCCACCCATAAAGTCTTTTCTGACCTCCCACAGTCCACGTAGTTCAATGGCCAGTTCATTTTTCAGGCTCAGGGTTCTGGCAACCGGACTCACAAATTCATTGGCGATGACCATATAAGAACTGTCGCTTGGGCCAGGCACATACAATTGAGTAAACTGGTTTCTGACCGATTGTATCTTTAGCGGATTGAAAGCTACAGTATCAGTATATGGATAAGTGTAAATAAGCAAACCCTGGCTCAACCTGTTTGCTTCACGCCTGAGCCAAAGGAAGTTATCTTTATTAATTGCAACAAAATAGTCAGCGGGTACACTGACAGAAAGGTTGAATTTCTTTTTAATGACTTCTGTTGCCTTCAGGTTTATTGATTTGGAATACAGCTTATTCAAGCGTTCAATTTCTGCATTATCATAAAGGTTTAGTATTTCTATCTGTTTTTCAGCGAAACTGCTTTTTATATCCTCGATTGATGCTGCAGTGATTTTAACGACCCGTTGAGGAGCAACCCAGATATCGCGTCGCATTTCAACCAATGGTTCATTGAAACTACTATCGATAACCATAATAAAAACGTTGCGGTGCGATTGTAGTATACGGTTAAATTCATCTTCTTCAACCTGTGCCAGCTTGTAAAGTGGCTCTGGCTGAGGAAGTCCGACCGCTGGTCCATCAAAAAATGCGCGTACCGAATCTCCGGCTGAGCTTTTCCATAAAGCCTTTTCAGCAACAACCAGGATTTCTGATGGTTTGCCTGTAGATTCTGCTTTTATTACTTTTTCACTATCGCCACAGGATGAAATGGCCAAAGCAACGGCTAGTATTGTAATAGCCGGACCAAAGAATCTATTAAATATTTTCATCATGATTAATCGTTGTAAATCAATAACAAATATACTGGTTCTTTATTATTCAAGGGTTCCAAATAATAAAAAAGCCAGGAACATAGCTTTAAATGTGTCCTGGCTTTTAGGTTCAGCTGCCTGCTGATAATATTTTAGAATCAGGAAGCCACCGCTACTTTAATTTTTTGTCCGGGCTTCAGTGATTTGTCAT
>JAAXUD010000427.1 GCA_013336205.1 Lentimicrobium sp.
CATACTCAATACCAACTACTTTCGAAGCTTTCGAAGCCACGAAGTTAGCAATTGTACCTGTTCCGGTATAAAGATCATAAACTACCTCCTTACCTGATAAACCTGCAAAATCGCGGGCTACCTTATAGAGTTCCAATGCCTGGGTTGAATTGGTCTGAAAAAATGAAAGCGGTCCTATCCTGAACTTCAGGTCTTCCATTTGTTCGGTGATAAAAGATTCACCCTTGTACAATACAGGCTTCAGGTCACCAATTGTATCGTTATGTTTCTGATTGATAACATAATACAATGATGTTATCGCCGGAAATGAGATCGCCAGAAATTCCATTACCTTGTTTATCTTTTCCGCATCATCAGTCCCAAAAACCATGATTACCATCAGGTCTCCGGTATTTGAATTCCGGATAATCAGATTCCGGAGGTCTCCGGCAAAGTTGCGGATGTCATAGAATGACAATTGTTCGTCCCTGGCAAACCGCTTCATTCCCAGCCTTATTTCATTGGTTGGTTCAGGCTGAAGAAAACACTTTTCAACATCAAGAATCCGGTCGAACATACCCGGAATATGAAAACCAAGTGCATTCAAATCCCTTTTTTCAGGTTCAATATTCATCTCATCCTGCGTAAGCCAGCGAAACGGGGAAAAAGTGTACTCCAGTTTATTCCGGTAAAACTCAGTAATGGGCGAAGCTAAAATTGGCCTGATTTCAGGATACTCAAGGTGGCCGATCCGGCTAAAATTATCAGAAACCTGTTTTTGCTTGTAACGAAGTTGTTCGCTATAAATCATGCCCTGCCACCGACAACCACCACAGGTGCCGAAGTGACTGCAAACCGGAGTAATCCTTTTATCGGAATAGCTGTGAAACTTGATTGCCCTACCTTCGTAAAAACGTCTTTTCCGGGAAACAATCCGGATGTCGCACACATCGCCCGGAACTACAAATGGAACAAAAATTACCATATCATTATGCCTGGCAATGGCATTCCCTTCTGCACCGGCATCAACAATCTCAATATTCTCAATAATCAGGGGGCCATCACTTTTTACTTTTCTACCCATAGTTCTATTATTATGCAACAAAAGTACAACAATCAGTTAAAACGGGCTATAAAAACAAAGCAGGCTGCCGAAACCGGCAGCCTGCTAACAAATTTATCAAACAGTAAACTATTTGACAGAATAGGTCATACTGGCCAGATTAACTGTAATGGTATAAGTTCCGGCAGCTAAAGGACAAGGAATAGCAGGTGGATCAGGTTCTGTTTCAGTTGGTCTGAATACAAGATTTCCACCATCACCGGTTCCACTGGCATCAGTTCCATATTGAGGAGCCCATTGGCCAAGTGTTTCGATGAATTTGAAGAACTTACCGCTTCCAGCCAGGGTTGTGGTTATTTCAAAAACACCCGGACTAAGCTTAGTCATAGGCAATGCTGCTGCATTGTCCCAGCCTGGAGTTGTTCCGTCGCCTAATAAGAAAAGGGTTTCGGAAGCTTTCGTGATGGTATAGGTCAGTGCGCTGATATCAGCATAAATCCTGTAATCACCTGCGACTGCCGGTGCAGGAATTCCAGCCGGGTCAGCTACAGTTTCATCAGGGCGATATACTAATGGTCCACTCTCACCAGTTCCGGTAGCATCGGTTCCCCATTGTGGAGCCCAGGCACCGAGTGTTTTTATAAATTTCAGGAATTTACCTTCACCGGCTAAACTGGCAACGATTGCAAACTGGGTTTCGTTGTAAGCAAACATCGGCAATGCATTGGCATTATCCCAACCTGGAGTAGTAGCATCTCCCAATAAATAAATTGAAGGATATACAAGCTGTGCTTCAAACGGAGTAACGCTGAATTTTACAGTTTCAGAGAAAATGTCGTCAAGGTCAGAGGAAATTGAGACATCAGATTTAACCCTCATAACAAGGCTATGTGCTGTTCCGGTTGCAAGACCCATTCCCAACAATTTAGCATTCAATTCTCCTACGGTCATAGAAAAACTGTTCTCAGTTGTTGAGGTCAGTGTCATCGGGCTGCTGAAATTGTCAGCTTCCGTATCCAACTGGAGGGTATAAGTAGTTTCAGCCAATTGATCAGAATTAACAAGATTCCAGTTTCTACCGGCGTTAATATTATAATCAGCGGCAGCCCAGGTAAAAGGTCCGAAAGTCTCATTTTCGGCAGCTTCAAGAAGAACAAAGCTTGAGTTATTCTCAGGAAAGCTGATGGCCGGAGTTCCTGATTTATCAAGAACCAGTTCAGTCCCCTCCTTTTTGCAGGAAGTGAAAACCACAATTCCGGCAAGGGCTATCATGAAAAACAATGTTTTTTTCATATTTTCAGTTTTTTTAGTTCTTAATAACCAGTGTTTTGATCTAAATTAGGATTAGCACCTAAATCTGCTGATGGTATAGGATAAAGATTACGGTAAGAGGCTGTTGCAGCGCCTTCCGGAACCCGGCCTTTCCATGGCCACAGATAGTCGGCAGTGGTAAATTTATTATACCTGATAAGGTCGGTACGACGGTGTCCTTCCCAGTAAAGTTCGCGGGCACGCTCATCAAGGATAAAATCAAGTGTTAGTTCACTGCTGGAAATGTTTCCAAAATCATCACCATATGCCCTGGTCCTTAACTCATTAACATAATCAAGTGCAGTACCGGCATTGCCACCTCCACCTCTGAGTACACACTCGGCATACATCAGGTAAACATCGGCAAGACGGAACATCGGGTAGTCGGTGCATACGAAATCAGGATGTGGACGAACAGCCGCTGAACCATCAGCATTCAAATTTGAAAACTTGGTTACGGCATAACCTTCTGTAAACTGTCCTATATCCACAATTTCCAGGGTCTGACCATCTGACCAGAACATAGCACGATCATCAGAACTATTTCTGACAACTGAATAAGTATAGTCAGGAGTGCCCAGTTTCATGCTAACAATATAAGAACCTGCTTCGGGAATTGTAATGTTTGTTCCATCAAATTCAAGTATGCCGTCAGCTCCGGTATCGCCGTAATTGATAGCCCATGCATCGTTGGCACGGAATTTAATAGTTGCTGCGGATAGATCAAGCATTGCACTCCACAAACCAGTTGCAGGATCATAAGTCATATTCTGATCGCTGTCCCAGCCACCGGCAGTTGCATCGCCAATTACTCCCCAGTCGGTTTTAGTAATGGTGTAAGTGAGATCATTCATGTTCACATTCAGCTTATAATAGCCTGTTTCAGCCGGAGCTACATTAGCGCCATCAGGTTCCAGAGTACCATCGCCACCATCATCACCATAGTTTACATCCCATGATGGACCGGTAGTAAATTTGAACTGTTTGCCAGCTTCAACATAGATGTAACCTTCATAATTACCATCACTGAGAATAGAAGCCAGCTGAGTTGAATTGGCAGGATCCCAGGTAGGTTCCTGATAATCACCGGGTACATAAATTACAGGGTAATCGGCTTTCAGTCTGCGTGGTTTAGGCGAATTGTAAAGGCCTTTGCTTGTAAGATTGGGATAGAATTTTTGGACCAGTGCTTTGGTTGTGCGGGTACCGCCCCAACCTCCACCAACACCAAATTGTGCCGGGTCCATACTACCACCTATTGCAGCGTGAATCAGGTATACCATTCCACCATAAGAACGGGTGAATTCAC
>JAAXUD010000428.1 GCA_013336205.1 Lentimicrobium sp.
CCGGACTATTAGTATGATAGTCCGGTAAATTTAAGAATCACGCCTGTCTGCCTGAATGCTCAAGCATACAGGCAGGCAAAGACGCTAAGACGCAAAGGTATGATTATCAGAGTTTTATATTAAAATTCATTGCAATTGTAATACATTGGTAATCAATCGCTTAAAAACATTTAACGAAGTGCTGTCATACTAAACAATGTAATATTTGTCATTTCCGTAATTATTTATAAAGATTCTGAGTATTGAATGGCACAATTCAAACCCTTGATATTAAAAATCTATCATTTTAATTATCAATACAATGCAACCAATAAAATTAATTTCTGATTTCAAACTTTCTATATTCCAATACTTCATTATTCCAACATTCCATTTGTTACACCAGCCCTACTATTAAATCTGAACAATACAAACCTTGATTTTTTTGACCACCAACCTTGCTTTGGCTAGTAATATTGCATTAACTTTGCAGCGATTTCCATTTGGGGTGCCTTAATATACGGGCTGAGATCATACTCATTGAACCTGCTCCGGGTAATGCCGGCGAAGGGATTGTAGAGAAAACTTGTTTGCGGAGGGTTAAAGACCCAATTCAACCTTCCAGGGTTTAATCTAAAAGAATCAAAATTATGAAATTACGCATTTCGCTGGCATTGCTGGCGTTGCTGCCATTATTAGCAATGGCACAATTAACGATTAAAGGAAGAGTGATCGATTCCCAGACAGGCGCATCACTTCAGGGCGCTCACCTGAATCTGAACAACCGCCTGGTGAAAGTTACCACAAACGACAAAGGCATGTTTGAAATAAACGGTCTTAAAGCCGGTAATTACAAGCTAAAAGTCACCTTTATTGGCTACCATAACTGGGAAGCTCTTTTTGACATCAAGGAGAATAAAACAATGCTTATCTCCATGGAACAGGCACCTATTCTTACCGATGAAACTATAATCTCATCAACCCGGGCTAACGAAAAAACCCCGGTTGCTTATCAAAACCTCACTGCTAAAGATATCTCAAAGCAGGATCAGGGTCGTGACATTCCATTTTTACTTGAGCAGATGCCGGCAACCGTGGTATCTTCAGATGCAGGCACCGGGGTTGGCTACACTGGCTTCAGGATCAGGGGAACTGACATGAACCGGATCAACATCACTGTGAACGGAATTCCACTGAATGACCCTGAATCACACAGTGTTTTCTGGGTAAATATGCCCGATTTTGCCTCATCTGTCGGCAGCCTTCAGGTTCAGCGGGGGGTAGGCACCTCCACAAACGGAGCTGCTGCTTTCGGCGCCAGTATTAACCTTCAAACCGCCACTCCAGCTCCGGAGGCTTATGGAATAATTACCAATGCAGCCGGGTCATTCAACACCTGGCGGCATACCATTTCAGCCGGTACAGGTCTTATTGGTGGCAAATGGGCATTGGACGCCCGCCTTTCGAAGATCAGTTCTGATGGCTATATCGACAGGGCAACCTCAGATCTGAAGTCCTTCTATGTTTCCGGCGGCTATTATGGCAAAGGAACCATTGTTAAAATGAATATTTTCTCAGGCAACGAAGTTACTTACCAGGCCTGGGATGGCATCCCGTCGGATATTCTGAAAACAAACCGAACTTATAATGGTATTGGTATGTATACAGACTACCAGGGAAATACAAAGTTTTATGAGAATGAAACCGACAATTACCAGCAAGATCATTACCAGCTGATGCTTTCACAAAGACTTGCCGGTCACCTTTCCGGTAGTTTTGCCATTCACTACACCCGTGGATCTGGATATTATGAGCAATTTAAAGACGATGAAAACCTGGAAGACTATCTGATTGAGCCGGTTATTGTTCCGGGCAGTGACAGCCTTGTAATTTCAGAAAGTGACCTTATCCGTCGTAAATATCTTGACAATGACTTTTATGGTTTCACCTGGTCGCTGAATTATGAAAAAGAGAAGCTTAATCTGATCATGGGTGGCTCAGGGAACCGATACGAGGGACTGCACTTTGGAGAGGTTATCTGGGCTGAATTTGCACAAACGGCAGGCTACAATCACCGCTGGTATGAAGGAACCGGAGATAAACGCGATCTGAATCTATATGCCAAAGCTCAATATCAGGCAAACCGAAAACTGAACCTGTATGCTGATATGCAGCTCCGTGGCCTGAAATACGAATTGGGAGGAAAGGATGACGACCAGCGCGACATAACGCAAAGCCATGATTTCCTGTTCTTTAACCCAAAAACCGGCCTGTTTTATGAACTCCATAACAAAGGAAACATCTATGTAAGTTTTGCCATTGCCAACCGGGAACCGAACCGCGATAATTATACCGATGCCGATCCGGATAAACCTGCTCCGGTAGCCGAAACCCTGTTCGATTATGAACTGGGATATAACTACATCAATAACAGCATAAAAGCTTCGGCCAACTTTTATTACATGAGTTACAGAGACCAGCTGGTACTTACCGGGGCAATCAACGATGTGGGTGCCGCCATTATGACCAATGTTCCTGAGTCATACAGAACCGGGCTCGAGATGAGCAGTACGCTTAAACTGAATGAAAAATTACAAGGATCGGCAAACCTGACGCTTAGCAGTAATAAAATCAAAAACTTCACTGAATTTATTGATGATTGGGATAACTGGGGCTCACAACTGGAAAACCCCATCGGCAAAACCGACCTCGCTTTTTCGCCGGGGGTGATTGCCGGAGCTGAAATCTCCTGGTCGGTTGTAAAAGGCCTGGAGGCTGCAATCAATGGCAAATATGTCTCAAGGCAATACATTGACAACACAGCCTCAACTGACCGGAGTCTTGACCCGTATTTTGTCAGTAACCTAAGGGTAAGCTGGGTTATCGAGCCTGATTTTATTCGTGGAATCGAAGTTAACCTGAATATAAACAACCTGTTCAACACAGAATATGAAACCAATGCCTGGGTTTATCGCTACTACAGTGAAAATAGCTATGGCAAACTGGATGGTTATTTCCCGCAGGCCGGCATAAATTTAATGGCAGGGCTTACGCTGAAACTTTAACATTTAACAAACGGATTTCAGCCCAACTGCTCCCGGTTTCATCAAGAATCAGGGCTTACCGAATCCTGGGCCGGTTGGAAAATATTCAACCGGCTCAGTTTGTTCAGATTACGCATAAAATATAAAGGAGAGGCCTCCGTGTGAATAAAAAGTGTTTATTGTTATATTTACTCACTTTTACCGGATATGCGCCTTCTTTCCATCACAGTCCTGATATCTCTTTTGCTGGCCCAACCGCTCAGCTTGTCGTGGATTTATGTGACATTCAAACTAAACCAGGCAAGTATTGCGAAAACCCTTTGCGTTCAGAAAGATGTTAAAGGCAATAAATGCAAGGGCTGTTGCCAACTGAAAAAGAAATTAAAGAAATCAGATCAGCCGCAACAGAGAGACCTGCCGAAAGGCCAGCGAATAAAGGTCGAAAGCCCATTCTGCAGCCGGCATCTGCAAACCAGGGACAACTCTCTTGTTCCTAAGGAAAAAAAAGAAACCTATTTTATCAGGAATATATGGATTGAAAATCCCTCCGTTATCATTGAAATTTTTCACCCTCCCAAATTCACCGGTTATAAGGCTTAGCCATGCTAACCAGACTTTCTGTCAGTTATAA
>JAAXUD010000429.1 GCA_013336205.1 Lentimicrobium sp.
CAACTCCTGAGCGGTGAAAAGAATTGAAAAATGAGGGTGAATTCACACTAAATCAAATAGATACACTACCTGAAGAAAATGACATTTCAGAAGCTGAAAAAATGAATGAAGAGGTGTTTATCGAATCAGTTATAAAAGAACCGGTTTTATCTTCTTCAAAGATTGAAAAAAGTGAAAACAGGAAGCCAGAGTTTAATCCAGTTCCAAAAGAAATTAAAAAACCGGAGCAGCCCCTTAAGGCTGTCCGGAAAATTTCTAAAATCCTGGTTTTTTACAACGACCGGACTTTTGTTGAATATAGTCCGGGAGAAGACGAAATTTAAACCCTTTCAAATTCTGAAAAGAAGAAAGCAGCTTCTTTTAGCGCATTTTCATCACTGTCGGAACCATGAACTGCATTTTTCTCAATAGATTCTCCAAAATATTTGCGGATAGTACCTTCTGCTGCATCGGCAGGATTCGTTGAGCCAATTAGCGTGCGATAGCTTTCTACAGCATTTTCTTTTTCCAGAATAGCTGCCAGAATAGTTCCTGAAGACATAGATTTGACCAGATCATTGTAAAATGGTCGTTCTTTGTGTACTTCATAAAATTTAGCAGCAAGATTACTGCTTAGATTTACAGCTTTGATTGCTACGATGCGAAACCCATTAGCGAGAATCATATCAAGGATTTTTCCAGCATGCAGATTCTGGTAAGCTGCTGGTTTAATCATAGTAAAGGTGATTTTACCGGTCATTTTTCTTATTGAATTGGTTAGAGTAAATGTACGTTATTAAATGAATCTGCGCTATTAACAATAATTTCTATTTTTGTGTTCGGTAAAAAGTAAATATTTTTCAAAACTACTATTTTGCAAAAGTTCAACCCAGACACGCTTAATAGCGTAAAACAACTGCTGGACGTTCCGGCAGAGATAGTTGTGACCTCACATTATAATCCTGACGGAGATGCATTGGGTTCAGCCCTGGCTTTGAGCCGCTACCTCCGAAAGAAAGGGCATAAGGTGACCACAATAATTCCAAATGACTTTCCTGATTTCCTGCATTGGATGCCGGGGCAGAAGGATATCCTTATTTATTTCCATAAATCTCTGACTGCTAATGAATTGATTAAAAACGCTTCGATAATATTCTGTCTGGATTATAATGCAATTCCGCGTGTAAACCTTTTTGCTGATCAACTATTTGAAGCTAAAGGCATTAAAGTTCTCATTGATCATCATCTTGCACCGGAGGATCATTTTGATTATAGCCTTTCTGTTATTAAAACTTCATCAACTTCAGAACTGATTTTTGATTTTATTGATAACCTGGGCGATAATGATTTAATAGATGCTGATATAGCGGTATGCTTATATGTGGGGATGATGACCGATACCGGATCTTTTAGTTTTGCCTGTAATTATCCTCATACTTACGAAGTTGTTGCCAAACTCGTTAAGGCGGGTGTTGACACTGAAAGGGTTCACCGCCTGGTTTATGATACTTATTCAGAAAGCAGAATGCGCTTATTGGGGTTTTGCCTGAGCGAAAGAATGATCGTTTTAGGTGAATATGGAACTGCTTATATTTATCTAAGCCGGCAGGATCTTCAGAAATTTGATTTTAAATCAGGTGATACAGAAGGAGTGGTGAATTATGCATTGTCTATCAGGGACATCAGTTTTGCAGCACTCTTTACTGAGAAAAGTGATAGAATCAGAATCTCCTTCCGGTCAAAAGGTAGTTTTTCTGTCAATGATTTCGCCCGGGAGCACTATCAGGGTGGGGGACACCGGAATGCGGCAGGGGGAGATGCTTTCCAGCCTTTGGAAACAACACTTAAAAATTTTGAAGAACTCCTGCCTGTCTATCAGGAGAGGATTTTATTAGCCGCAAAGGAAAGTTCAGTGCTTAATCCATAATTATAAAAAATGAGAAGCTTAGGATATACGCTGGTTTTAATTTTATTATTTTCCTGTAGCAGCAATACTGAACAATCACAAGGAAAATCTGACAGTTCAAGGGACCTTGAAGAGAAACTAATTTATGCAAACAAACGGGCGGTTAAAGAGGAGAATGAGCAGATTGAAAGATTTATAAAACGGTATAAATGGCAAATGAAGGAAACCGGCTCTGGCTTACGGTATGATATTTATTATCAAGGAATTGGAGATAAAGCAGTTCCGGGTAAGCTTGCCATTTTAAAATTTAGCTTAAGACTTATTGATGGTACTGCGGTTTATTCATCAGAAAAAGATGGTTTTAAACAATTTGTAATCGGACATGGTGGTGTTGAAAGTGGTCTGGAAGAGGGAATATTATTACTCAGGGTAGGCGACCGAGCGAAATTTATCATACCTTCGCACCTCGGTTTCGGATTGCTTGGTGACCAGGACAAAGTACCCCCGAAATCAACGTTAATATATGATATTGAACTGGTTGCCTTAAACTAAAAATGTTTCATTAACAAATCAATTTATTCAGAATGAAGTACTCAAAAACAACTGTACTACTTTCGATGGTAGCATTAATTTTAGCTTTTTCAGCATGCTCGAAACATCGTGGGTTTAAAAAAACTGATGACGGACTTTACTATAAGTTCCATGTAAAAGGTGATGATACCACAACCATGAAAACCGGTATGGTACTTACCTTGTCTATGAAATATACTGTAAATGATTCTGTGTTATTCAATTCAAATACCATTCCTGAGGCATTTATGTTGCCGTTGAATGAGCCTTCATACAAAGGAGACATTTATGCAGCGCTTGCGATGATGAAACCAGGTGATAGCGCTACTTTCATTACAAGTGCCGATTCGTTTTTTCTGAAAACCATCAGGTTACCGCAATTACCAGACTCTACTTACAAAGGCAAGGAATTATTCTTTGATATTAAGTTGATCTCAGCTAAAACCCAGGGCCAGGTTCAGCAGGAACGCATGGCTGAAATGGAAAAACTAAAATCTGAGGAGTTAGGCAAATTGACAGCATACCTTAAGGAGAAAAGTATAACAACTGCACCTCTGGCTTCTGGTTTATATTTTACTGAAACTAAAAAAGGAACAGGTCAGAAGCCCAAAGCTGGCGATATTGCACGTTTTCACTTTAAAGTAGCAGATTTAACAGGCAAGGTTTTCTTTTCATCATTCGATCAGGGCGAACCAATGCGTTGGGAGGCTGGTAAAGAATTTGACAATGTTGGTGCCACAGAAGCGCTTACTATGATGTCAAAGGGTTCGAAAGCCAATGCTATTGTTCCGTCAAGCCTCGCTTTTGGTGAGCAGGGCAGAGGACAAATGGTTGCACCATACACAACCCTGGTTTATGAATTCGAGATGCTTGATTTCATGAGTAAAGCACAGTTTGATAAAGAACAGGAAGCTGAAAAACAGAAGGCTGAGAATGTTAAGAAACAAGCAAAACAAGAAGAGCTTGGGCTACTTCAGAAATACATAAAAGACAATAAAATTTCTGTAAAACCTACCACAAGTGGTTTGTATTTTATTGAAACCAAAAAGGGTACCGGAGCTAATGCAGTGAGCGGAAAAACCGTATCAGTCCATTACACAGGTACATTACTTAATGGTACTAAGTTTGACTCTTCCCTCGACAGGAAACAGCCGTTTGAATTTGTTCTTGGTCAGGGTCAGGTTATAAAAGGTTGG
>JAAXUD010000430.1 GCA_013336205.1 Lentimicrobium sp.
TTGTTGAATAAACTGCATCAAGAAAAAGCATGCCTCTGCGGAAAAGTCAAATCGTTATCCCCATTTTCTTCATTAAAAATGTGGCATTCATATTTCTTGCAATTCCAGGCTTCAGTTTATAGTCAAAATGCAGTTCATCCCCGCTTATTTCTGCTTCAAAACTATAATTGGTAACCTCGTTGGGGAAAGCTTTTTCAAGGTTGCCAAGTTCCAGGTCGTGGGTGGCAATAAAACCAGCAGCACCCAGACCAATAAGCTGCGTCAGCAGTGCTTTTGATCCGGCTTGCTTATCAGCCGAATTTGTTCCTTTCAGTATTTCATCCAACAAAATAAAAAGCTCCTCTCCTCTTGCAAGCCGGTCAATCATTTCTTTGAGCCTGAGCAATTCAGCATAAAAATAGGATTGCTGTGAGCTTAATGAATCTGTGGTCCGCAGGCTGGTATAAACAGGCGCCGGATAACAGGAGAATTCAGTTGCACAAACGGGTGCTCCCGCCAGCGCCAGTACCATATTTACCCCGACAGTTCGCAGGTAAGTACTCTTGCCAGCCATATTTGCACCTGTTACGATATTAAAATGGCCACGGTGGGTAACAGAAATATCGTTGTTAACCCTGACTTTTATCGGAATTAACGGATGCCCGGCTTCACTGGCCTTCACCCCAAATTCCAACAGGTTAATCTCCGGAAAAACAAATCCCAGATTGCAAAAAGTAAAAGCACCGATTGACGATATGGCTTCTGCTTCAGATAAAGCATTAAACCATTGCGGAAGACAATCTTTATTGATTTGCTGCCATTGTTCCAGCCGTATCATTTGCCTGATATCCCAAAGCAGATAGATATTTAGTGCGAACCCTGCCAGCAGGTTAAGTCGTGTATCGAGTGATGCTGTTATGCGGCCCAGCTTTCGTATACTTTTGCTGGCAGCCTGTTTGCCTGAATTAAGCTCATTATTAAGATTCTTCAGGAATTCCGAACTGAAATCCTGATTCTCTATCATTTTAAACCGAACCGCATACCTTTCAAGCAAGGCTACTTTTCGGGATAACATGACATGCCGCTGGTTTATAGCTTTGGTATAGAAGCCCACAACTCCCAAAGGAAAGATCAGATAGAGAAGAAACAGGCCTATTGAAATACTCCCGGCAATAAGCAACATGGTAAAAATAAAGGAGGATAAAGGGATTATTACCGCAGCTAACCTGAATATTCTTGCCTTGAATAACTGGGGAGCAGCTAACCATTCAACCAGCGAATCAAGGTCCTTTGCACCTTCGTTGGCCACCATTCCATGCGCACGCAACCTGAGCCTCCAGTCAGCGAGGGTTGCCAGCTCAGCAGCCGCTTCCTGCCTGAGATTGATATGTCGCTTCTCACCAAGAGAATGCAACAACCAATCGGCCAGCGTTTTTTTACCAGCGATTGTCATCGTGCGGTTGATCGCCTGAAAAAGTGAATGCTCTCCAAATATATCCAGGTCGGTTGCGAAAATATGCTGATGATCAGTAAATTCAGATCCGCCATCAAACGACGAAAAATTGCCGCTCAAAGCCTGAAGTTCATGGGCGATGGCTGCCAGGTAGCTGTCGTTAAACCTTTGTTTATTCGTTAGTCGCTCATGAAAAACCACACACACTATAAAAACGACCAAACAGGCTGCTGCAGGCCACCACCAGACACTGTCCACAACAAATGCAGAAATAATAAAAGCCAGGGTTATTAAAAAAGATGAAAACCTGGCAATGAAATAATAACGGCCTTGAATCAACAACCTCTGCTTTAGCGCATTACCGCTTTCCTGTAAAGATAAATATATTGCCTCCGGATTGCTATGGCTCATTTATTCCAGGTATTGAACGGGTGTTTTGAAAGGTTCGAATTCAGATAACGGGGATTGTGTGTTACTTCTTCGCCAACCCAATCAGGTTTTTCGAACTGCTGGCCTTCAGTATCAACCTCGATTTCTGCAACAATAAGCCCGGTGTTATCGCCAAGAAATTCATCAACCTCCCATATAAAATTCTTATAATCTATCGTATACCGATATTTCTCAACAATAGGCCCAATGCACATCCCATCCAGCATTTCCATTGTATCGCTCACCGGAATCTCATATTCAAATTCTTTCCGGGTGAGCTGAGAAACTCTGAACTTAACTGTAATAAAACCAGTCTCACCCACTGTTCTCACCCTGACGATTTTATCGGGTAAAACAGCAAGGTACCCTTGCCGGTATAGCACCGGCTTTGCAAGGCTTCGGTAGGCCGTAGAATTTACCAGGAATTTGTGCTCAATTTCAAGTGCCATAAGGGGGACAAGTAAAAAGTAAAAAGTAAAAAGTCAGCCATGTCTGCATCCTTTTGCCTATTTAGAGATCTAACCCAGCAATTTCTCATGCTTGACCTAACCCCAATTTGAAAAGCTAAAATCAACAGGGCCCGATAAAATTATCAGGCCCTGTTGATTTTTAGTTTAAAACATCGGCCTCTATAATAGCCTTTTCCGTTTCTACTTTGGCCTTTACCCTAGGTTTCGGGGCTAAAGTCAGTTCGTTGATGATATTTTTTGCTCCGGCGTATTTGTCGATGATAAACAGCACATACCTGATATCCACACTGATGGTGCGTTGCAATGCCGGCTCAAAGGCAATGTCGCCACTCATGGCCTCCCAGTTACCATCAAAGGCAAGGCCGATCAATTCGCCATTCGCATTCAGTACCGGGCTGCCTGAATTTCCTCCGGTAATGTCGGTAGTTGAAAGGAAAGCAACAGGCATTTCTCCATTACTCATGGCATAGATGCCAAAATCCTTTTTCTCATAGAGTTCTTTTAGTTTTGCCGGCACCACAAATTCCCAGTTATCAGGATCTTCCTTCTCCATGATGCCCTTCATTGTGGTGTAGTGATTGTAATGAACAGCATCGGCCGGGTAGTAATCCAGGATCTTACCATAGGTGAGACGCATGGTAGAATTTGCATTTGGATAGAAGATCTGATCAGGCTTCATTTCACGCAAACCAGCAACAAATAAACGGTTTCCGCGATCCAGGCTTTCGTTGGAAGCATCCATAAGCTTCTGATTTTCACGGTATTTATCCATCATTATTTTCATCAGGCTGTAAGCCGGATCCTTTTCAAGTACTTTCAGAGATGGTTTTACAAGGAATGCATCCACTTTTGTCTTATCGGCAAATATTGACTTGCTGAAGATGTTATCAGCAATCCGGTTGAAGTCGCCTTTATTCTTTGATACCAGCTCTCTGAATGCAAGCGGTTGTTGTTCTGCGGGTACATTTTCATAGTACATCTGAAGCATCGCAACCAATAACTTACGGTCGGTCGGCAAATTATAATTCTTAAAATGCTTCTCAATCCCTTTGGCAAGGTTCTCTTTCATTTTTGCGATCTTCTCCTCCGAAGGTTCATCGGCCTTCAATTCCGCTGCCAGCCCTGAGAACGATTGTGACAAACTGATGACTTCTGCACCCCGGACTATTGATTCTATAAAATACCAGCGCTGCAACGTATATTTACCTATATTTTCATAGGCCGAAGCGATATCGCCAAGTACATTTCCATATTTCTGCCCGCGGTCGGGAGATGCTTTAACCCAATCTGCAAATTCAGCTTCAATGAGTTGCTTGTCT
>JAAXUD010000431.1 GCA_013336205.1 Lentimicrobium sp.
GTATTTAAAGTAAATACTGCAGTGGAATGGAAAGGGTTCGGCCAAATCTCCGCATCCGGATTGTTCTTTATATCCGCTAAATAAGTCCCAACATTCGGACTATTATACTCACCGGGTGTTCCATGGGATTCGCCACTGCTTTTCCAGCTTTGAGCCAGGGCATTATCGTAAGCCGGATTCAGCAGTTCAAGTGTGGGGCCATTACCGTCGGGTTCCAGGGGCCAGGGCAGATTATCGTCGTAAAGAACAGCATCAACCAGACTGCCGGTTTCATCATAGAGTCTTAATAATTCCCCGCTTCCGCTCAGGCCATATCCCATGGGACCCACATAATTTACAACATCAGGAAAAAGATTATGAAAAGCCGTCATATCATTTGCCACGACAATAAAGCCATAGGGTTCAATAGTAGTTCCGGAAGCAAAGGTATAGATATGCAAATCGTCTTCATCTTTAAATTCCCAGTCAGAAATATCAAGGTCATAACCATGTGGATTATAGAACTCTACCCAATCCCCCGGATCAAAACCAGGTGCTGAATTATAATTGATTTCATTAATCACCAGTGAATCAGCAAAAACCCGGGGGGCAAATACTGCAAACAATGTGTCACCGGCAGTTAATCTTAATGAAACCTCTTTGAGCGTGTCATAAGGTAATATCGTATGATTATTCAGTTCCCAATGGTCAAACTTATAAAACTGGTCAGATTCCACAGCAATAAGTTTGGTATCGATATTTCCGTAATAGGATCCTTCCCATGGAAAATCTTTGAGATCAAGGGAGTTGAGTTTAACCTGCCCCTTGCCTTCAGGATAAACATTCACCTGAAAATCATAAGGCCCTGTTAAATCATAACATTCCTTAATTCCTTCCTTGACAAAGCTATACCGCCTGCTCATAAAATTCCTGATTTTCTGCACATTCGCAGACCACTGTAATGAATTACCGCCCCAACGGGTAATATGCCGGCCCATTTCAGGCGCTATTACACCAGCCAGGCTATCAAATAACGGGAGCAGATTATCTATATGAAGGGTCGTATTAAGCAGGTCTGCATAGCGGCTCACATAATATTGCTCAAAATCAGGATTTTCGCGCAATTTGTTCAGCAGCGTTATATGACCTTCCGGATCTGAACCTCCGGTTAAGGCCTCATGAAAACAAGGTGTTACATACGGAGTCTGGGCAGGAATACCTGTATAATTGTAATAATGACCAAAAGTAGCATCCTCATCCCATAATATATAACCCCAGCGTTTGTGACCTCCTTCGGGATTCAAACCCCGCCACCAGCCAACATTCCAGTTTAACCAGTCAGAACAAACCACAAATGAATTAATCAGCATATAGTCAGTCAGACTTGTTGGATCAAGTTGAGATTCAACGTAAGCATAGCTGGCTGAATCAGCCATGTCGTTCGACATAATATAATTGTACAGCGCATACCAGTCATTGAAAGCCTGCTGTCCGCCATATTCAGCCCAGGTTCCACCCCAGAGCATCAGGTATTGAATATTAAATTTATCCTGATCATAATAGTATTTGGTAAAATCATGATCATTTACCTTTTCACGGATGGCATAAACGCCCCAGAATTGGCCGTTGGCATAAACCACACAGCGCGATGATTTTCTTTCATCAAGATTCATCCCTGATTTTACAGAAATGGTTTGTACAAAATCATCTCTGATCTGAGCGCTGGAATCAATTCCCGGATAATTGTCGTCGCCCGAAGCCCTGAGAATTATTTTCTGGAAGTCGTCGCGGTCAGTATATTTAAAAAGCTGTTCGAGTAGTCCGTAGTTATAACCACATTCATCCCTCATTTTATAATCCAGGCTTCTTTGCGGATGAACCCACGAATCCTGGCCATGCTTGTCGAATTCTCCATAACCTTTCGTGGTCCTGACATTGTCTGTATTATAATACTCAATTGTGCCCCAGGGGAAAGTACCTTCGTTTCCGTTAAGCAAGGTAATCAGCTCGGAGGCTGCAATTGATACGACTGGCACTGTATGGTCCTCATTAATAAAATAGGTATTGAACTCAATAAGGCTGGGCAATATGCTTGGGTTATTGCTGAACACTTTGGCCTTCAGTATTTTAGTAGCAGTAACTTCAATGGGCGTTGAATAAACCGGAGAGGCAGGCCCGGGTTCATTCCCGTTTGTTGTATAGCGGATTGTGGAATTTGGTTCATTGGTAATTATACTGATTGCAAGCGTCTCTTCATAAAAACCGCCCTGAAGGCTCATCACAGGACTTTCGGCATAGCGTTCATAAGCTTCCTGTGAAGTATTAGAAGTGCCTGGAGTTGGCGTTGTATAAACGCCCCATACCGGATTGCCGTTGGTTATCCGTCCGTTTGAATGCTCAATCTGGGTAATGGATAAAACCTGCTGGTCTAAAATATTTCCGTCTGCATCAGCAAATACAATCGATTCAGGTTCTGCTTTGGTCTGTGACAGTTTAAAATTGGTATGATAAGACCCGAATGAAACCTCATCGCGACCGGATGCCCAGAACAACAGGTAGCCGTTTGCGGGAATACTGATACCGGCAGGTATCTGCCACATCTGAGGTGCCGTGGCCTGATCACTCAGGTAATATCCGCCCAGGTTAACACTTGTATTACCTGCATTGTACAATTCAATCCAGTCTTCAAAAGCATCGTAATTATCAGGAAAACCCGTAAAATTTGAACAGGAATATTCGTTGATAACTACCTGTGCGGAAATTTTTTCTGTGTTGATGACTGTCAGAAACAGCACCAATGCAGTTAAAAGGGATAAAGATTTTTTCATCTTGTGGATTATGAGAAATACGAATCAATACATTCCAAAAATAGCATATTCCCGGATTGGTGCAAACATTTATCCTGAGAACATTTCTTTTATTTACAAATTTCTTTACCGGAGAAACTGAGGATACTTTAGGATAATATTTCCTAAAATAGATTGCTGCTCAGGACAAGCTTATTAAAGCTGATGTGCGCCGATATACCCGGCAACATATGCGTTAAAGAGCGCTGAAACCTGCATCATAAGCTGATTGTTAACCGGGTAGCCTGTTTTATCCACCTGGCAGATGGGCAGCACCTTTCGCGATGTACCGGAGAGAAAAAGCGCGTCAAAGGCAGGAACAACACTGAAATGAACGCTCTCTTCCTTCAGATTTATACCATTGTTCAGGCACAAAGCTATGATGTGCTTCCGGGTAACTCCAGGCAAAACCATTTCAAGCGGAGGCGTGATCACTGTTGAGCCTTGAATAAAAAATACATTAGACCTGCTGCCTTCAGTTATAAAACCATTGCGATCAACCAGCAGTATTTCATAAACCTCTTCAGATTGTTTGATTTTATCCGTTTCCGACCTGAGCGCAACATCCATGACCTTGGCATTGGGATTATGACGTTCCGCATCAAGCAACCTCACAACAACGCCAGTTGTAAATTGCTCAGTTGTCGGGTACTGATGTGGTGTGAAATAGATCAGAAGGTTGTTCTTACCAGACTTTCCGGGAGTTATGGCAATTTTAATGTTGCCTTCATTTACCTCATTGGCTTTGATAAGCGTTTTAATTTCTTTAAGTAGCATTATCTTATCAACAGCAGCAGTGGCGCCGGCCAGGCTGGTCGTTTGG
>JAAXUD010000432.1 GCA_013336205.1 Lentimicrobium sp.
TTCACGTTCTTCCTGATCGAGTCCACCGTGATAGATCCCATGCACTACACCCATTCCTCTGAGCAAATCGCTGATGCGTTCAACGGTTTCGCGGTGATTGCAAAAAACAAGCGCAGGCTCATTTCCCAGATATCCGATCAAACGGAATAAAGCTTCCAATTTATCAGTTCCGGTTGCCCTGATCGCATTCAGACTGAGCTTAAGGGGTTCCGTAGTTTCAGAAAAATCTATAACTTCAGGATTCACAACCCCGGCAAATTCAGGAATTTCAGGTAAGGCAGTGGCAGATGTAAGAATTCGGGTATCAAGCCCTCTGAGTAAGCCTATGATAAATTCCATTTCATTGCGGAATCCAAGTTCCAGCGACTTATCAAATTCGTCGAGCACCAGAAATCTGATTCCGGAAGTATCAAAAGTATTTCGCCTAAGGTGATCGGCAATGCGGCCAGGTGTTCCAATCAGCAGGGCTGGCGGTTCCTTCAGGTTATTACGTTCAGTTTTCATCGGATGACCACCATAGCAGGTGTTTACCTTGAGTCCACTTTGCATCTGTTTAAAAACCTGTTCAATCTGTAGTGCCAGTTCACGCGAAGGAGTAAGAATCAGCGCCTGAACGCCGTCCTGGTTTTGTTGTATCATGCTGAGTAACGGCAACAAAAATGCCAGTGTTTTTCCAGATCCGGTCGGAGAGATTAGAACAAGGGAATTACCCGGTTTAACAGCTTCGATGGCAGCTTCCTGCATGGGCTTCAATTCACCAATCCCAAGACGCTCCAATATTAATTTATGCATAAATCAGTTTTATCGTGCAAAGGTAGCACGATTTCAATGGCGGGCTAACATATATTTACAATAACCATAAGTCGGGAACTGCAAAAGTTTGGCAACAAATACTCCGGAATAGTTTAAAGCAGAAAGGTGTGAGACTAGATAAAGAGACTGAGCAGATAGTAAATACCGGCAGCAAGTACCATGGAAACAGGGATGGTGAGAATCCAGGCCCAAAGCAGATTAATGGTTATTCCCCAGCGAACTGCACTCACCCGCTTGGTAAGCCCGACGCCCATAATCGCACCGGTGATGGTATGTGTCGTACTTACCGGAATTCCGAATGCTTCGGTACCAAAAAGAAGTATAGCACCTGCTCCTTCAGCCGCAACACCTTCAAAAGGTGTGATTTTGGTTATTTTGGTTCCCATGGTTTTTACAATCCGCCAGCCGCCCATTAATGTTCCGGCGCTGATGGCCGTATAACATCCCAGAATTACCCAGTGCGGAATATCCTGAATTTTCCCGTCAAGCATTTCAACCTGTGCCCATGAGGGAATCTGAGACGGATCAACACCGTTAAAATATACGAGCAGGGCTGCAGCGATGATCCCCATTACCTTTTGTGCATCGTTGCCTCCATGTCCGAGGCTAAAGAGCGCGGATGACAACAACTGCAGGCTTTTAAACCATTTGTGAAGCCTGGCCGGATTGCCCCACCGCGTTATGTGAAGAATAATTACCGACAAAAAGTAAGACATAATCATCCCCAGGAGAGGGGCTAATACTATAAAGGATACTATTTTCATTACCTTTCCCATGTGCACAACATCAACACCTCCGGTATGCGCGATGGCAGCCCCGGCAAATCCTCCGACAAGGGTGTGCGAGGAACTGGAAGGAATGCCCAGATACCAGGTTAATAAATTCCAGATGATAGAAGCAATCAGGCCGGCAAGAATCACATTTAATGTAATGGCACTGGTATCGACCGTTTTTGCGATGGTGTCTGCAACATGCAGATTGAAAACAAGATATGCCACGAAGTTGAAAAAAGCCGCCCAAACTACTGCCTGAAAGGGTGTTAATACTTTCGTTGAAACGACAGTGGCAATCGAATTTGCAGCATCATGGAATCCATTGATGAGATCAAATCCAAAGGCCAGAACAATAATGACAATGAGGAGAATAAAATTAAAATCCATAAGAAAGACGGTTAGGCATATTTAACCAGGATGGTATTTAATATATCGGCCACGTCTTCGCAACGATCCATCGCCTTTTCAAGTGAATTCAGCACATCGCGCTTTTTGATCAGGCTGATAGCATTGGTCTCATGATCAAAAATTTCGGACAGATAGGAAAAATTCAAATCATCCGATTCATTCTCCAGTTCTCCGATCCTGATACAATGATCTTTATATTTCGCGATATCATTTATTTTATTCAGCCCTTTAACCACCGCATCAATTTCTTTTGAAGCTTCACAAACCAGCGCAGCCATTTTGTGAAAAACCGGCGGTATCTCTACCAGTTTATATAGTTGAATTCTTTTAGCCGAGGTATTAACAAGATCAACCACATTATCAATCCTGTTGGCCAGCTTCTGAATATCTTCCCGGTCGAAGGGCGTGATAAAGGTGGAGTTTAATTCATCGTAAATGGTAACAGTAATCTTATCCCCAACCTTCTCAAACTTTTTAACATTTCTGACAAGTTCATTTCTTTGCTCTTCGTTGGAAGCGTTTAAAAGCTTCTGAAATTCCAGGCTACAGTTAACCAGGTTATCAGAAGCAGCCGAAAAGAGCGGAAAGAATTTCTTATCTTTCGGGATCAGGAATTGAAAAATCTTGTCAAGTTTCATTATTGTTATGATTTAGGAATCTCAGACGAAAGCAATATTCTTTCTCTTATTTTTAAATTTCTGCAAAAGTAGAGCTATTGACACGCTTACTTCGGTATCCAATGTTAAGTAATTGTTAATTTTTAAAAATAATTAAAATTTTAAACTATTGTTTATCAATATTTTAACAACTCAAGGCAAGTGACTTCTAATAAAATTATTGTATTATTGAGTAATTAAAGTTGATTTTGAAACATGCGACAATCTGATTACTTTTGTTGCTAAGGCTCAAAACAGTAATAATTAACTTTCGGATGACCTATTTCGATAATTTACTTATAATTTTAACGATTCTTGGTTCATTAACTTTATTCCTCTATGGGATGAAACTAATGAGCGAATCTCTCCAACGAATAAGTGGAAACCGCTTGCGCAACTTATTCTCTTCAATAGCATCAAACCGGTTTCGCGCCATATTTGCCGGGCTATTTGTAACCGGTGTTATTCAGTCTTCATCTGCCGTTACAGTTATGCTGGTCAGTTTTACCAATGCCGGCCTTTTTAATCTTTTCCAGGGACTTGGGATAATGATGGGTGCAAATATCGGCACAACAGTGACTGCATGGCTGGTTTCCTATTTTGGATTCCACCTTGATTTCAATGTGGTCTTGTTACCAATACTGGGAATAGCACTCCCTTTTATGTTTTTGACCGGAAACAGAAAAAGAGCAGTTGGTGAATTTGTTGTTGGATTCGCGTTGTTGTTTCTCGGTTTGCAATTCATGAAAAATGCCCTCCCTGAAGTTTCAACAGACTCATTATTAGTTAATTATCTGACCGGCATTCAGGGATCCGGTATTCAAAATATCGCTCTTTTTGCAGTTGCCGGATTAATTATCACGCTTATTATTCAGTCGTCAAGTGCTACCATTACTTTAACGATGGTCATGTGCCACAACGGCTGGATTACATACGAAGCCGCTGCTGCCATGATTCTGGGTGAAAATGTTGGCACCACTGTAA
>JAAXUD010000056.1 GCA_013336205.1 Lentimicrobium sp.
ATATTACTATGATTGACAATTTTTTATAGTTATGGATCGGCATGCTGGCTTAAAGAAAAACTATGCCACTACTTGAATTTGGGAAGGATAAAACAGGGATTATTTAAGTCCGGTTTCCATTTCAGTTATGGACGTGACTTTTGGGGGAGGTTAGGATTTTCGAATATTTAATTTAACATTATTCTTAATAATAAAATGAGTCTGAAGTGTTTTTTCTTCCCCGTATTGGGGAAAAAATCCACAAAAAAAAGCTTTCCATTATCCGGAAAGCTTAAGAAATTAGCTATCTGATTAGCTTTTCTTTTTAGTGGTTGCGTGGTGCTTTTTTCTTTGATTTTTCCGCCCAAGAGAACTAAACCAGTTTTTCTTATTATCCTCAGCATAATAGGTATATTCATACCCATAATCATAGGACATTCCTCTTGCTTTAACATCATTAATGATCAGGCTTACATGAGGAATGTTTTTCTGAATCATATGATTGATGTTGTTGGAGAAGGCTTCTTTATGCGTGTAACCTTGCCTGACAATATAGAGATTTACATCGGAGTATTTCATTAAAAGATAAGCATCGGATACTACACCTACCGGGGGTGAATCGATGATGATGTAATCATATATTTTTTTTAACTGTATAAAAACCTGATCTGTTGTTTCAGAGGCTATCAATTCCAAAGGATTTGGAGGGATCGGGCCGGCAGAGATATATTCAAGATTTGGTATCTGAGTTGGCTGAATGATCTCTGCAATGGTGGCTTTATTAATTAAAGCAGTGCTCATGCCTATTTTATTTGACAGATTAAAATCCTGGTAGAGTTTTGGTCTGCGCAGGTCAAATCCAATAAGCAGGGTTTTTTTGCCAAACAATGCAAAAACAGAAGCTAAATTTTGAGCAACAAATGACTTTCCTTCCCCTGTATAAGAAGAGGTAAGTAATATTACCTGCTTTTCATTACCCCTTGAATAAAACTGAAGGTTAGTTCTGATACTTCTGAAAGCTTCTGAGATAGGGGAATTGGTCGTTTCTGTTATTACAATTTTGTTTTTACTATCATTATGGAATACATGTCCGATTACCGGGAACGATGAAAGTGACTCAACTTCCTTTTTACTGGAAATCTTCATATTCAGGAAGTCAACCAGCATTATAATGGCAAAAGGGAAAAATAATCCAGCCAAAAGAGCGATAACTAAATTCAAACTTCTTTTAGGATATATTACTGAGGAAGTGATGTGTCTTGCCGGGTCAATAACCTCATAATCAGGAGCATTTGATGCACGGGCAATTTGCGCTTCTGATCTTTTCTGTAAAAGAAATGTGTATATTGCATCATTCAATTTAAATTTTCGCTCAATTCCAAAAAGTTGTCTTTCAGTTGTTGGTAATCTGGACATCTCATTAGAAATTTTCGCACTTCTGTTTTCGATATCCTGTATGGCTATATTAGTTGTAGCAGCATTATTGTTAATGTTTTCCAGAATGGTTTGCTTAAGGTTTCCAATCTGAACCTCTATATTATTCAGGTAAAGATTTTTGGTATTTCCCCGGTTCAGCAGGTTTGTTCTTTCTGAGTTCAGTGTTATAAGTTGGGTGATAAGTTGATTTAACATAGGATCCTGAATATCCATTGAGGATGGAGCTATCAGGTCAGACATGTCTTTGTTTTTTTCAAAATATTCGCGAATGTATTCGTAATACTTTTTTTGCATCAGCAGTATCGCCCGTTGATTTTCAAGCTCATTCATTTTTTCTAAGGACTGTTGTCCCTGGAAACTCAGATCCATAACCCTGTTAGACGTGCGGAAATTCTGAAGCCTACTTTCTGCAAAGCTTAACGAATCAGAGACTTCACTAATCTGGCTATCAATGAATTTAACAGTATTTATCGCAATCCGGTTCTTTTTTTCAAGATTACGTTCAAGGTAAGAATTTGAAAGTGTATTCAGAAAATCGGAAATCTTATACTTATTATTACCACTCATAGTAATTACCACCAGAGACGATGTTTTTGAAGTATTTACAGCCGAAATTGAAGCCTGATATTCAAGTGTTAACAAATTTAAATTATTGATAACAAAGTAAGTCTTCTCCTTTTTTAACTGGTATATTGCTTGTTTATCTTTTAAGTGAACCCTGAAATTGAAGTTTTTCCCTTTAATTTCTTCGCCAAAAGTGAAAATACCTTTAATTCTTACTGTATCTGCAACCGAGGCTACATCATCCCTCAAATAATCATACATTGGCACTTCAGTGCCAAAAGATTCAATTAATATTTCTTTCTCGTTCAATATTTTAAAATACATTGGCAGGCCAATAGGCTGTATGTTTGATTTATCTATGCTTACCTGAATGGGAGGATTACTATATATTTCTTCATCAGATTCCAGAAAACTATTTTTCAGATTATCCCCGAATATATATTCTTTCTGATATAGCGTTACGTCCAGATTAAGTTGAGTTATTGCATCATTAATGAGTGTAAAAGACTGAAGGATCCCAAGTTCGTTTTCAATGTTTTGATTTCCCCCGAAAAGGCCAAACCCCTGCATGATATTATCAGAGGAAAGGAAGGAGTTTTGTTCTTCTTCTTTCAGCAAAAGTGTGGTTTGATTCCTGTAGATTGTTGTTGCTGTTTTGTTAAACAGGAATGTAACTGCAACCAATACCATTGTAGAAATAACAAACCAGTGTTTATACCGTAATAGTTTAAATACAAGCTCTTTGTAATCTGTTTTTTCCTGGAAAATTTCTTCTGATTTCTTCGCCATTTTGCTTAGTTGAAAAAGTATAAAATAGTTACTAAGGTTGTCATAGTTGCAAGGAAGGTAGAATAAGTAAACGTCCTGAGGTTTCTGTACTTGGTAGAGATGGGTTCAACGATTACAACATCGTTTGGTTGCAGGTAAAAGAATTCACTTTCAATGATACTTTTATCTGTCATATTTACCATATGATAGTTGTAAACGCCATTGTTTTCTCTTATCAATGTTATATTGCTCTTGTCACCATAATCCGTCATACCACCGGCATATCCGACAGCCTGAAAAATATTTATCTGTTCAGTATAGAAGGGGAATTGCCCCTGGTTTCTTACTTCACCCAGCACAGTAATGTTGCTGTTTACAAATTTAATGGTTATTGAAGTGTTACTAAGATACTGGCTTAGTTCTTTTTCTATCTTTACTTTGGCTTCTTTCAGGGTTAAATTATTTACGCCAATTTCACCTACAAATGGAAAGTCGATATTGCCTTGCTCGTTAACTGTATAACTGATGAGGTTGATATCCATCCCTCCGCTCAGGTTTGTTTCATTACTGAAAATTCTGGCAGTCTGTTCTTCAATACTCAAAACTTTGATGTACAGGTTGTCAAATGGCTGAATTCTTTTTACCGGCCGATTCTTGAGGTATTCTTCTTTAAGATTTACAGTGGTGGCATCCTGTACATATTTGAGTTTCTCACGGGGAACACAGGACGAGAAAGAAATAGTTATAATAGTAAGGACTAGTAAAAGGTTTTTAAAAGTAATGTTTTTCATTTGACAGTAATATTTCAACTTAAAAAAATGTTAGTGATGTAAAGTAAGGTTATTAATTATCAGGTAGGGATTGTTAACAGAACCCTGATTTTAACAAAAAAAACTTAGTTTTGTTCGATTTATTGTTTCATAATCAATTAATTATTAAATAGTTGGAGGCAGGTATGCGTACACACTACTGACCTGAGCCTTTTACTACTGTTTGAATAGTCTTTAACAGCAGAATTAAATCCATTTTAAACGACCAGGAATCAATGTATTGCAGGTCGAGTTTCATCCATTCTTCAAATGAAATTTTGTTGCGGTTCGGTGCTATCTGCCAGATACAGGTTATACCTGGTCGCATGGATAACCGACGTAGTTGCCAACGCTCATATTGTTTTACTTCACTTGGCAATGGAGGGCGAGGACCAACAAGGGACATATCACCTTTGAGTACATTTATAAACTGTGGAACTTCATCCAGTCCGGTTTTTCTCAGAATTCTTCCTATGGCAGTCACTCTGGGGTCGTTTTTAATTTTGAATACCGGCCCATCCATTTCGTTTTGCGTCTCAAGTAATGCTCTTAGTTTTTCAGCATCCTGGATCATTGTTCTGAACTTATAAATATTAAATTCACGCCCCCTGAGGCCAACTCTTTTTTGTTTGAATACGACCGGCCCTTTTGAAGTTAATTTAATGATCAGTGCGATTAAAATTAAAATGGGAGACCAGACAAGGAGAATGAAAAATGATGCAAAAATGTCAACAACAGATTTCCATTGGTGGGCTACCCTGTTGGCTGGTGTATTCATGAAGGAAAGAAAGGGGACATCGTCGAAATAGCTCAGGAACGTTTTTGTAGCAGACATGTGAAAAAAGGATGACTGCATCCTGAAAATTACACCTATCTCTTCGCAGGCGTATACCATCTTTTTAATCTCTTCCTGATTGATGTCATTTCTACAATAGAGGACCTCATCCACAACATGAAATTTAATCAGACAAGGAAGACTTCTTGTCTGTTGAATAACCTTTACCCTGCTTCCAAATACTTCAGCAATTAACTCTGATTCAGAAATAATAGCCATAATTCTGAATCCCCATTCTTTGTGCAGGTAAAGTCGTTCAATAAAGTCAATACAATTCTGATCTGCAATCAGAATTATATTTCGTGTGTTCATGCCTTTTTCCAACAAATTCTTATGATACTTGTAGGATGCTATGACAATAATGTTTAACAATATAAAGTCAAAGCCGGCAAATACCAACAAAACATTGTTATTGATCATGTCCAGATTAAAGACAATCATAAACAGCATCAAAAGGCCCGTTCCTGTTATAATGAACAGGAAACTTTCTATCAGGATAATTATGGAATCCTTGGCTCTGTAAAATTTAGTCAGATTCGTTTTGTGAACCCCGAAAAACCAAATCGGAATGATGAGCATCCCCACAGTCAGATATTGGCTGTTGTATAACAGGTTTGTATTAAAATACCATCTTACAAAATGAAAAGCACCAATAAAAGCCATTACGGACATTATCGTTATGATAATACCGAAAATGCGGCTTCCCAGGTCTTCTCTTTCGCGTATCATTCTGTTATTTGAAAAGTGTTATTATGTTAATAGCCAAAATCGTCACCTGTAATACCTTAAAAATATCCCAATTAACAAATTGGTAAATTGAATTGTTTTTTATGGTTTAGGCTTTATTTTTCAATTATGGCTTTATAATGCTGATAAACAATCTTATAGCAGAGTTTTTCATTGAAATTTGTTTAGTTAAACACCAATATCAACCATTTATCTGCTTTTTGAATATTTGCAAACAAGCCAGATTGTTTTTCTTTGTAAATTAGTGAGTTGTGAAATAATTATAATTCAAAATTAAGACTAAAACTAATTCAAAACATCGATTTTTCTGATTTTATACTAAATAACATCAATTTTGAAGCGGTTTAAATTAGGAATAGTTGCAAAGTGCTCAAAAACAGGCTAAAAGAATTTTTATTGATTTTATAAAATTTAACCTGAGTTTTTTCATTAAACCCATTTTGAAAGTAAATGGCATAAAAAATGAAATAGGTCAACCCGATTTCATTGTTTTGAGATAAACAACTTCAAAAAAGTCAGAAGTTGTTCTGAAGCAGCGGAACCTATTTTTGGAGCTGGTTTCATTGTTTTGGAATTATCCAATGCGGCGTAAAGCCCGGCTGAATCATAAACATCCTTAACATAACCGAGTTTGCCAAAACTTCTGGCAGTTGCCAACTGGTGGTCGTTGCGGTGCTCATGATATTTTGCCAGTCTGGGCATTACAATGATTGGTTTTGAATGCCGGAGCGCCGAAATTATCGTTCCCATTCCGGCGTGGCTAACAATCAGATCAGCCTCCATGAATTTTTGATCAAATAATTCAGGGGATATGAAATCAGTTGATTCAAACCCTTTTGGTATGTATGGCGCATTTGATATTTGTGCAAAAACATCAGAGTGTCCGTTCCTGACAACCCAATCGTCAATCGCTTTAATAAGCCTGTCAAATGGCTCCTGCGTACCTACAACTACAAATATTTTCATGAAATTACATTTCCCTTAAAAATCGTTGATACCCCATTTGCCAATTCTTCCCATTGTGTAAGGTGGATAGTTGAAAATGGTTTTGCCAATCTGCCGCTCATTGAAATTTTTTCAACATTGGCAATACTATCGATCCAGATTGTTTTTTTTAAGCTAAGCCGGCCCCAGATAATTGCAAGTAATCCAGGTGCAGCGCCTGTTGAAATAATGATATCCGGTTTTTCCTTAATCACAATCCTTATAACCTCAAAAGCCATTTTAATGAGCTTCAGCTTATTCCAACGGTTTGCATCGGTTACAGCATAAAAAGAGGAATTACTTACATGTTTCCGGTACCCTTCATGTGTGGAGATATAAACTACATCACACCCTTCAAATGCTGGTTGAAGGCGTTGAAGTTGTATCCAATGACCTCCCCCGGAGGCAACTGCAAGTATTTTCTTTTTTCTTTCTTCCATTTACTAGGCTTTATGCTTTGAAAAGTTTAGAAGTAAAAGTTCTGATAATTGAACTGTTTAGTTCGTAAAAATGCAATAATAACTCCAGTTTCATTCTTATTCTCATTAAAAGCGGCTTTTTTTTATGAAAGTTTTCAGTGCAAAACCTTTCAATTCCATCAAGGTCAATTTCCTGAAGATTAACAAGCCTGAATTCCTTTTGTTGACTCAGATAAAGTTTCAGGTTTCCTTCGGGGATCTGAATCTGGCTAACCAATCCTTTTTGAGTTAAACGGGAAAAATTCTGATCGAAGATAAAATTCCCGTGGCTGAAGATTACTTTCGTTTTTCCAATTGTTCTGAAGGGCTGCACTACATGCGGATGATGACCTGAAATTATGTCGAATCCTGCATGACTTAACTTTTCGGCAAGTATTCTTTGTGCCTTGTTTTCAATGGTAAAATACTCCTCTCCCCAATGAATGCTGATGATTCTGATTTCATCTGATTTTTTTTCTGGAAGGTTCAGGTCATCGATGAGTGTGTTGTAATTACTTTTAAAGTAACCACCTTCAAAGTGATTGTCTTTAACAAGGCTTACGCCCCAAATTGAGAGGCTGTATGCACCGGATTTCAGTATAAGGGGCTTATTATTGGCTCCGATAACTGAAATTCCATTTTCATTCAATTTATCTATTGTGTAACTCACTGATGACAAACCATGCTGACCAAAATGATTGTTTGCCACATTGGCTATTATCGTTGAATTCAGCTCTTTCAGTAGTTTGAGCGATTCAAGCGGAGCTACATAAACGCCTCTCTTTATATCAAGTTTGCTGATCTCTTCATCCGGCATCAGACTGACTTCAAAGTTCAACAACAGTATGTCAGCCTCCTGCATAATGCCTTTGACACTGTCGCTGATAAGATCCGTATACCGACCTTTGAATCTGCTGATTATGCCACGGTGATAATGATGGACATTTTCTCCGGTCATGAAATCGCCGACACTCACTAGTTTAATCGACATAGCTCTCGATCAGTTTAAACTTTGCATTGGTTGGGTTGTACTCAGACATTTTCCTGACGCTAATTATAAGTTCTGGCATGCTATTTTTAATAAAATCCACAATTTCTGCTGAAGTTGACTCAAACAAATTGTCATCTTTCAAATGAAGGTGAATCTCAATAGAATAGTCTTTTTGCTGAACGATCCGATAACCGTCGATTTGCATGAACTTATAGAAAATATTGTTAAAATAAACACCGTGAATAGCGCCTCCTGACGGTAGCTTAATAAGGTCGCGGGTTCTTCCCTTCAACTCTACAATGCGGGGCCATGGCAGACCACATTTGCAGGGCTCATTCTCCACTTTTCCCAGATCGCCCACCCTGTATTTTATAAATGGGAAAGAATGGCTGCTGAGGTTGGTGAGCAGAATTTCACACATTCCATGCTCATTTTTCATATTCTCAACGTGGCAATTTAATGTGTTGATGTGATATCCATTGTGTTCTTCGCATTCACAGGTTAAAATACCCCCATCATTAGCGCCATACATATCATAAACCGGTTTGCCAAAAGCCTCCTCTATAGATCTCCTGGCCTGAGGTGTAAGTTGTTCAGAAGTCGTAAAAATTGCTTTCAGGTTTTCAAATAGAGCCGGCAGATTTGGCTTGATATTCAGGATATTAAGAATAGAACTTGGATATCCATAAAGCAGAACAGCCTTCTTTATCTTTGATTTTGAGAGTTTGATTTCTTGTCCTATTACGTCGCCTTTGATAAAGTAGTTGTTCTGTAAAAGGTGGTATACACTTTCAGTGATCTGCCGGTTGGCTGTTCTTAACGAATTTCCTGCTATTGTTACAAAAGCATCGCCAGGATTATATCCACTATACCGGTTCCAGAAAAAATAAATGTGCGCCCAAAACCAGGAAAGATGTTCCTTGTCTACAAAATAATAGAACGGAGCTCCTGTGCTTCCGCCGGTTTTTTTCTTCTGGTGCGCCCTGCCTTCCACAGGAGTGAATATTTTATCGAAATTCTGATTAATTATCTGTTTGTCGGAAAAAGGCAGATTGTTAAGAACAATCATAGGGTATGATGTTATTTCATCATCTGAAAATCTTTGGAGCAGGGGGCGATAATAATTGTTTTTTTCTTTCAGAACTTTTAATAAGGCGACAAGATTTTGATTGCGCATTAATGCGGTTTTTTCATTGTCATCAGCAAGTTGTTTAAGCTCAGAATAATAGCTGTAAATACCAGTGCCTCTTATCGAATCGATTAGTCTTATCCCTGCCTTCATTTTTACTGTTTTAAGCATTCGTAGGTTCTGAAAAGGAGTTGCATCAGTGTAAAACCGGTCATCCTGATTGTCCGATTACCTGGGTGATAAATTCAAATTTACTATCCCAGGTGTGTTCTGAAGCTATTTCTCTTCTTTTTTCAGCCAAAAGCGATGAATTTTCAGCAAGTGCAAGTTTTGCCTGTTTTAGAAAATCATCGGGTGTCTCCGCAAAATAGATAAGTTCACCAAACATCTGTTCAACTACAGGAATGCGGCAACTTATAATTGGTTTGCCCATTGCGAGGTATTCGAGTGTTTTAACAGGAAATGAGTTCTTTATCCAATCTGCCATAATCCAGTTTAGCAAACATACATCAAAAAATGAAGCATACGAAGGCAGGTCTTTAAATTCGACTGGTCCGGTAAAATGAATATTTTCAATAGATTCGAGCATTGAATAATCTCCGAGCACCTTTCCGATTATAACAACAGAGAAACCGTTTTCTGAAAGTATCTTAAACACAGCTTTATCATTGGCGTCAGATAAAGTCCCAAAATAACCTGCAATCGGTAATCCGGATTTTTTTATAGAAGCCATTACCGGATTTGTAGTAGCATCTTTTGTAAAATGATCATAGTCAACACCGTGGGTGAGTAAATTGACTTTGCGACCGGATAAATCCTGGAGTTTGTTCTGAATATTGGGAGAACTGGCAAACAGATGATCAACATTGTTGCTTAAGTGGATTTCCTTTTTTTTCAGGTCAGCAAGTAATGCTTTGTTGGGAGTCCTGAAATCGGAAATCAGATCAGCCGCCTGGTAAACTCTGGTTTTGAATTTTTTGTTCAGCACAGGCGATAGCGTAAAACTACCTGATATCCATAGAATTGCATCTTTATAATTAATACCCAGAAAAAAAGCAACCAAAGCCAGCTGAAATCTCATCAACGAAGCATTTACCTTATCCCAGAAAGGTGAAAAGGCCTGAATATAAAAAGGAACAAGCACATAAAAACCCTTTTCCACCTTTTTAAAAACTTTAAGATGGGTTTTTATCTTGTTTACAATCTTCTTATGCATCGATTTTTTATTGTCGGAGTTTACCGCAGGCG